>QOPV01000014.1 GCA_003331265.1 Cryomorphaceae bacterium
GCTGTATTTTGAATTAAATAATAAGTTTTACCAAATTCTGTTTCAAATGTTACATTAGTTCCTCCATTATTTATAAAAATCATATCATTTGTAGAAGCAAATGAAGCAGGTGTCATATCCCTTACTTTAAATTTAAAAGCATCTTCGCCCTTATAATCAGAGTTTGGAACATATGAAATATCTGTAGATGAAAGAGTTTTTGGAAGATCAGCTGCAACAATAGTTGTTCCCCCTTGTTTTAAAATTCCATTTGTAGGTAAAGAATAGATGATGTATGTTAAAGCATCTCCATCAATATCAGTTCCTGTTATGGTTATAGGTAAAGCAGTGTTTTCATCTGCAGTTAAAACTTGAGGGTCAGCTTTCGGAGGGTCATTCCAAGGAGTTACAGTTAATGTTACAGTTGCAGAAGCACTTGAAGCATTTTCATCATCTGTAGCTGTAAATTTAAAAGTATCATTTCCATTGTAGTTAGAATTTGGAGTATAAGTTAAAGTAGCTCCGCTTAAATCAGTACCAGCTGATGTGACATCTTTAGAACCATCTTTTAAAACTCCATTTAAAGGCAATTCTGTAATCGTGTAAGTAAATGAGGTGTCTGTAGGATCAGGATCAGTAGCTTCAAGTGTAATTACTGGATCAGTTGTTATGTCTTCTTTTGTAGATACTGCTTGATCTTTAGCAACTGGTGGGTCGTTAACATCATTAACAGTAATTGAAACAGTAGCAGCAGAAGTGCTCTCCAAAGACTCATCATCTCTAGCTTTAAAAGTAAAAGTGTCTGTGCTAACAAAGTTATTGTTTGGTAGATATGTTAGAGCTCCTGATAAAACGTTTCCTGTTGTTGAAATTGTAATTCCTCCGTCTTTTAGAATTCCGTTTGTGGGTAAACTAGAAATTATAAAAGTAAACACAGTATCAGAGGGATCTGGATCCGTTGCTGTTAGTGTTATGGTTGCTGTTTCTGTTTCCTCATCGGTAGTTAAAGATTGATTTTGAGCTACAGGAGGGTCATTCGCATCAGAAACATTAATAGTGACTGTTGCTTGATTACTTTCCGCTGGGGTTGATTCATCATCTTTAGCTGTAAACTTAAAGGTATCGGCACCAATAAAATCAGAATTAGGTAAATATGTTAATGCTCCTGTTAAATCTCCAGGAGCAGTAATTACAGTTCCTCCATCTTTTAATTTTCCATTACTTGGTATGGAAGCTATAGAATAAGTTAAAGTAGCATCATCTGGATCAGGATCTGCAGCCACTAAGGTGATTGTTCCTGTCTCAGTTTCTTCGTTTGCAGATAATGTCTGATTTTCAGCAACTGGCGGATCATTATCTGTATTATTCACAGTAATGGAAACTGTAGCAGCATCAACACTGTTTTCTACATCTGTGGAACTATCATCATTCACCCCTTTATCTCTAGCCTTAAATTTAAAAGAATCTGATCCTGCAAAATTAGAATTAGGAGTGAAAGTAACTTTAGTAGTACCTGAGACTACTACTAAATTAGTTCCTCTTTTAATCGTATAATCTTCACCAGATGCCATAATATCAGCACTAATTGATAAAGAGTTATTATCGTCAACAGCCTTAACATCAGCATAAGTATTATCTGTAGTATTTAAGATAAAATCTCCTGCTTGCACTGTACTAGTAAAATCTTGAGTACTATCCACTAATTTATTTACAGATGCTGAATCAGTTGTTCCATTATCTCTATCAACTAAACTAACAGCAGCATCACTATTATTTTTATCTGTTAAAGTACCACTAGAAGGAAGTGAATATATCAAATAACTTAAGTTAGACACAGATGTATCCACATCGGAACCAGCAAGAGTAATATCAACTGCTACATCCTCATCACTTGTAACAGATTGAGCAGTAGCAATAGGTGGATCGTTGTCTGGAATTATAGTTAATGTTACAGCTGCAGGAACACTACTTGCCTTGCCATCATGTACTATAAACTTAAATGAATCGCTAACAGCTACATCTGAATTACTATTATACTTGACTTTATTGGCGGATAAAGTGTAAGGAATGTCTGCAGAAGTAATTTCTGTACCACCCTCATATAACTTTGCAGTATTTAATTCGGTGATTATATATACCAATGTATTTGGACCACTATCTCCATCTGTTCCAGTCAATGTTATTTCTTCAGATGAGGTAACTTGTTCATACAATGTGAAAGAGACACTCTGTGAATTAGCCACAGGAATTTGTTGCACCTCAAAAAGCTTGTAAACTCTTACGTGACCAGAATCTGTTCCATTTCCGTCATTTTGGTCTGCTCCAAATGCAAGTACAGAACCATCTCCACTTAAAAAAACTCTCTGACCTTTTGATTCAGCATTTCCAGAGGCACTTTGATCTCCATCTGCTTCCCCATCAAAATCGTAACTAACAGGAGATTGAACCCAAGAAGTTGAACTAGCATCGTAATTGTAGACCCTAACTCTCCCCTTATTTAAATAAGTAGACCCTGATGTGGCATCATGACCTGGGCCCATTACAGCAAGAGTATTTCCTTCGTTATCTAAAGAAAGTTGAGCACCAAAAAAATCATATTTATCAGAGCCTATTAAATCCGAACCATAAGCCACATAACTGGTTCCGTTCCATTTATAAACACTTACTTTTCCTAAAAACTCTGATCCTGATCCAGAAATTCTATGATAAGGGGCTCCAACTGCCAAAATTAATCCATCACTACTTAAATCAACAGCTGCTCCGAACTTTTCAGTGGATTTATCTCCCAAAAGAGTTGCTTTAACATCCCACTCCGTATTAGCATAATCGTATTCGTAAATTTTAACTTGCCCTTTATTATTAGATGAATAATCATGTACACCAATAGCCATTATATTTCCATTAGCACTCAGAGAAAGTCCATAACTAAAATTATCTCCACTTTCACCATACAAAGCAGTTTCATTTCCCAAAGAATTCCAATTAGTTCCATCGTATCTATACACAACCACCCTTCCTTGATTACTTCCACCAGATCTATCAAACCAAATATCACTAACTGCCAAAGTTTTTCCATCACTACTTAATCTGACATCATTACCGAATTGTTCTGAAACAGCTTTGTTAGAGCCTGAGGCTACAATATTTGGAGTTATAGTTCCTGTAGGATTCCAAGTGCTTGAACCAGAATCATATAAATATGTTTTAACTTGACCTGCATTTGAGTTCGCAACGTCATTATAGGGAATTCCAACTGCTAAAATAGTTCCGTCTGCACTCAAAGAAACACTAGATCCAAAATAATCTTGCGAGGTAGTTCCATCTAAATCTGAACCTATTTGTGACCAAGAACTTCCATCATATTTAAAAACTTTAACATGTCCCTTATCAGAATTCGACGTACCTGCATCATTAAATGGAGCTCCAACTGCCATAATTGTTCCGTCTTCACTTAAAGAAACTGAACGACCAAAACCATCTTCAACAGCATCACCATTAATCTCTGCTCCAATTAGTGTTGGAGGATTCAAATAAGAGTCAAAAACTTTAACAGTTACTGTTTTTACATTACTTTCTAAACCGCCACTGTCTGTGACTTTGTAGGTAAAATTTGTAGTTCCAGAAAAAATATATTTGTGATTTTCATCACTGTCAGGAACAAATGTTAAAACATCTTCAGACAAGGTTCCTCCTGCAGAAATAACTGCGTCGCCATTAAGCGGATCTTTAATTGTTCCATGTGAAGGTAAAGTAACAATGGTATAGGTTAAAGTACCATACTCAGAGTCTGACCCCACTAAATGAATAGAACCGTCGGTATCTTTATAATGTGCAGTAGATATATCGGAGGCTAATGGATTTGTCTGAGAAAAAACAAACACATGAAATAAAAAAAATAAAGAAAATAACACTTTTCTCATACTATAAATATAATGTTAGTTATTTAAACTAGTAATATAAATTCAGTAAGAAATGTTATTTTTTTGAACTTTCCATTATTTCATTGTATTCCAGTAAAACAAAACCATTGTCCCCCATTGAAACTTGGTAAATCATTGCTTTGGAAATATTTTCTGCATGTATTGACTTATACTTATGTAAACTACCAATAAGAAAAGGATTTAAAAGTGAAAAAAAATACTTTGAAACTTTTTCAATAAACCTGCTTTCTTGTCGGTTTCCTAAAATCAAACCAGGTTTCATAATACTCACATGTTCAAAAGGAATTTTTTTTAAGTCCCTTTCAATCAAACCTTTTGTTCTTGGATATAATAAGTTAGAATTTGGATTAGAACCAACTGAGGATATAATTGAAATTCTTTTTACTCCACTCTCAAAAGCATTTTTAGCCAAATCAATGCAGTAATTATAATCGACTTTAATAAAGTTTTGATCGCTTCCTGCTTTTTTTCTTGTAGTTCCTAAAGCTATATATAGATGATTATCTGCACTAAAAATATCTTCATTTTTGATGTCATCAAAATCAATTACAGTGTTTTTTACTACTGAAGATGAATAATTAACTTTTTTTCTTGTTATTGAACATACTTTTGGATAAATAGTAGAAAGGTTATTAATTATATGAGACCCTACTAGTCCTGTGGAGCCTACAACACAAGGAACAATATTTTTACTCATTTTACAGTAATATATTGAAAATTATTCCTGCTAAAATTGCACCAACTAGAGGACCAAGTACTGGAATCCAACTATAACTCCAATCAGGTTTTTTATTTTTTCTTGGAAGCAGCGAATACATTAATCTCGGTCCAAAATCTCTAGCTGGATTAATGGCAAACCCTGTTGTACCTCCCAATGTCATTCCAATAACCCAAACTACGATCCCAACTGGCAAAGCATCTAAGGCACCTAATCCAAAATTAATTACCTCTCCTTCAATTTCTATATTTGGTTTTACAATAAAAAATATTGCAAAAACTAAAACAAAAGTCCCTATCAATTCACTGAAAAAATTATTTTTATAATTCCTAATTGAGGGACCTGTACAAAATGAACCACGAACAGTTTCCTCATCTTTTGTCAATCTGTAGTGATCTATATAAATTACATAGGCTAACCAGCTTCCGAAAATTGCTCCAAGAAACTGAGAAATAATATAACTTGGAACTAATGACCAAGAAAATTTTCCCGCAGTCGCTAGTCCAACAGTAACAGCTGGGTTTAGATGAGCACCACTATATTGAGCTGTTATGAATACAGCAATAAAAACCGATAAACCCCATGCCATAGTCACTAAAACCCATGCAGAATCTTTATTTCCAATTGTATTTTTTAAAGAGGTATTTGCGTTAACTCCAATTCCTAATAACAAAAGTATAGTAGTTCCTAAAAATTCAGCTAATAATATGCTCATAATTATATTTTATAAAGGTTAGTTATTCTTTTAAATTCAATTAATTGTTCATTAATCCAATCATCATCCTTTGAAAGTTCATCAGCCATAATCTTTGCCACTTTAGGAGCTAAATTAATACTCTCTTGACAATTTAAAAATAAGCAACGTGTTCGACGTGACATAATATCGTCAATATTTATTGCCATTTCATTTCTAATAAAATGAATTATTTGACTTTTTGATATGTAAAAAAGACTACTTAAAGACTTTTCTGTAAAATCAATATTTCTTAAACCATTTTCAATTTTTAAATTTTCTGTTTTAGACTCTGTAAAATTTATATCAATATTATTTAGTGATTTATCTAACACTTCTTTTCCCATTAATCGATAATTTGTCCATTTGCCTCCAACAACACTAATTAATCCTGAGTTACTCACAATAATTTTATGTTCTCTAGACAGGTCTTTTGATTTTACTTTTTTATTTGATAAGAATAAAGATCTTAGTCCAACAAAAACACTCTTAATATCCTTTCTTTCAGGTTTTAAACTCATATATTTTCTAGCATTTTCTAAAATAAAATCTATTTCACCATTTGTTGGCTTTGGATCAATGGAAGGTTTATCTAACTCTAAATCTGTTGTACCCAAAAGAACCTCACCTAACCATGGAACAGCAAATAAAATTCTTCCATCAGATGTTTTAGGAACCAATATTCCAAAATCTCCATTTAAAAACTTTTTATCAACTACTAAATGAATTCCTTGACTAAGTTTGATAGGTGATTTTAGTTTAAAAGAATCCTTATTCATTATTGATTGAGAAAAAACACCTGTACAATTAATAATTTGTTTTGCAGAAATTTTATATAGTTTGTTTGAAATTGTATCCAAAGCTTGAAGACCTACTACATTACCCTTATTGTTTTTAAAAAAGGATTCAACAGACATGTAATTGATTAATATAGCATCATTTGCAGAGGCAGTTAAAGCAATATCCATTCCCATTCTTGAATCATTAAACTGTGCATCGTAATAAACTACCCCACCATTTAAGTTCTCTTTTTTAATATTTGGAACTAATGATAAAGCCTCGTCGGATCCTACAATTCTAGACTTACTGAAAATTTTATTACCTGAGATAAAGTCGTATAATTTTAAACCTAACCGATAATAAAACTTAAGTAAATAATTATAAGTAGGAATTAGAAAACCCACTTGATTGACTAAATGAGGAGCATTTTTAAATAAAACATCTCTTTCTTTTAAAGCTTGATAAACCAAGCGAAACTGACCCTTTTCCAAGTACCTTACCCCACCATGAATAAGTTTTGTACTTCTAGATGAAGTTCCTTTACAAAAATCAAATTTCTCTAAAAGCAAGACTGAACATCTCCTTGTAGCCGCATCTAAAGCACATCCTAAGCCAGTAGCTCCCCCTCCTATTATAACAATATCAAATGTATTTTGATTATCTAATAATTTTAAATTATTTATTCTATTCAACGTTATTGAACTTTTTCGATCCTCTTAATCCAGTTTTTAATTACTAACTCATCATTTTCGTTAGGTATTGGGTTAAATTCCTGATCAATTTTCCAAATATTTTTTAGTTCGTCAATAGAAGCCCAGAAACCAGATGATAATCCTGATAAAAAGGCTGCACCCAAAGCAGTTGTTTCAGTTGTTTTTGGTCTAATAACGTTTGTTTTTAAAAAGTTTGATTGAATTTGCATTAAAAGATCATTATTACTTGCACCACCATCTACTTTTAGTTTATTAAACTTTGTTCCAGAATCTTTCTCCATTTCAATAATAATTTCTCTAGAACGTAAGGCAATTGCTTCGAGAGCAGCTCTTGCAATATGACCCTTTTGAGTTCCTCTTGTTATACCCATAATAGCACCTGTAGCATTAGGATTCCAATAAGGAGCTCCCAAACCAGAAAGAGCAGAAATAAAGGTGACTCCTCCACTACTATTAACTGTCTTAGCAAGTGACTCAATTTCCGAAGAATCCTTTATGATATTAAGTTGATCTCTTAACCATTGAACCAGAGCACCGGCTATAAAAACACTTCCTTCTAGCGCATATATTGTTTCATTTCCAATTTTCCAGGCTATTGTTGTTAACATTTTATTTTTTGATTTGACAGCTTTTTCTCCAGTGTTCATCATACAAAAACACCCCGTACCATAAGTGTTTTTAACATCACCTGGATTTATACACATCTGACCAAATAATGCAGCTTGTTGGTCTCCAGCAATTCCACATATGGGTATTTCTGCATTTAAAATTGTTTTATCAATAAGTCCTACCTTTTTTGAACTATCTAAAACTTTTGGCAGTAAAATTTCTGGAACATTTAAAACTGAAAGCAATTCTTTATCCCATTTTAGGGTATGGATATTAAAAAGCAAGGTCCTACTTGCATTACTGTAATCTGTAACATGATGTTTTTTATCAGTTAAATTCCAAATAAGCCAAGAATCAATTGTCCCAAATAATAAATCTCCTTTTTCGGCTAACTTTCTAATTTTAGTATCTGAATCTAAAATCCATTTAATTTTAGTTCCAGAAAAGTAAGCATCTAAAACCAAGCCTGTTTTATTGTAAAATAATTCTTCGTGATCATTTAATTTTAACTGATCACAAATAAATGCTGTTCTTCTATCTTGCCAAACAATTGCATTATACACTGGTTTTCCTGTATTTTTATTCCAGATAACAGTTGTTTCTCTCTGATTAGTTATTCCTATTGAATCTATTTCATCTACACTAATTTTTGATTTTTTTACAACATCTTTAATTGCTTTTAATTGTGTTTCCCAAATTTCAATTGCATTATGTTCTACCCACGATTCTTTAGGAAAGATTTGAGTAAACTCAAACTGAGAAATAGATATTTGTTTTCCGTTCTTATCAAATAAAACAGCTCTAGAGCTGGTAGTCCCAGCATCTATCGATAGTATATATTTTTTCATGTTAAATAATTATTCAAACAAAAGAATGATATTTCTTTATGAATAATAAAAGTTAAGAAAACTATTTAAATTTTGAAGATTAATTATTAATAATCTATTGCCAGGGAATATTTCCTGAAACCTGAATATGCTTTGTTAATTTTTTTAAAAGCAGGCTTTTAACTTCCTTATTTTCTATTGGATTTTCTTCAAATGGATCTTTTTCCAGATCATATAATTTATAAGGTTCAAAAGGGGAATTTTGTAATAACTTAAAACGACCGTTAGAAATTGCATAAAAATCTCTTCCGCCAAATACATGACCTTCTCTTCGAATCCATACCATAAATCTACTGTCATAAGATAACTCTTCATCTTTTAGAAGCGGCAGAATATTTTTTGATGGTAAATTATAATCATTAAATTCTCTTGATATACTTACTAAAGTTGGATAAAAATCCATTAACATAATAGGATCATTAACCACACCCGGTTTAATCACATTACTCCACTTAACAATACAAGGAATTCTAATTCCACCTTCCAACATATTCCCTTTCCCTCCATTAAATGGTTTATTGGAGGCTGAATAATGTAAGGCCCCACCATTATCTGAGGTGAATATTATTATTGTATTATCTAATAAATTATTATTTTCTAATGAGTTAATTACTTTATCAACTGAATCATCTAGATGTTCAATAAAAGCAATTAATTTTTGGCGACCCTCACTAGAATTTCTCTCTCTTTTAATTACGGAACTTAACCATTTTTTAGGAGGCTGAATGGGGGAATGAGGCGCGTTGTAATTTAAAAATAGAAAGAAGGGGTTTTTTGAACTTTTATTCTTTTCAATATAATCAATGGACCATTGGGTAAATAAATCAGTGGCATGACCTTTGGGACTTATTTCTAACAAGTTTTCTCTCATCCAGTTTACACCTCCTCTCAAGTGATTATTATAATCATCCATCATATCACCTAAAAAACCTTTGAAATAATCAAAACCTCTTTCATTTGGAATATCAGGAGATTCCAAGCCTAAGTGCCATTTTCCAATTAATGCTGTCTTGTAACCGCTTGTTTTCAATGCCTGAGGAAGAGATATAAAATCATTAACTAAATTTCCCCAATCATTATCTTTAAACTGTCTGATAACGCCAGGGACACCTACCCTATCTGGATAATTCCCAGATAAAATTGCAGCTCTACTTGGTGAACATACGGTACTATTGGCATAAGCACGTGTAAAAAGTTTTCCTTCTTTTGCTAATTTATCTATTGCAGGTGTATTTATGTCTGAAGCTCCGTACGAACTTAAATCACCATAACCTAAGTCATCTACTAAAATATATACAATATTTGGAGCTTGAGCATTTAAGTTTAGACTTAAAAAAAAAAAAAATAAAAATTTTTTCATTTATAAATTATTAAAAACAAGCTTGTAAGAAATATCCGCAAAATCTTCCATTTTTTTAAGCATTAATGAAGGTAGTTTTATTTCAAAATCCGTCAAAACAACTGAGAACACCCCCTCAATAATTATTGATTCTCCATCTTTAACAAAGGAAGATTCGACTTTCTTATTTATTTTAATACCATGGAAATCTAGTTCCCCATCAAAGGATATACTTTTTTCTGAAATAACAATTTGATCAGAATAAAATTTCACTTGAGGGTAATTTAAAGCATCTAAAACTCTAATGGTATTTGAATCTCTATTGCTAATTCCAGTATCAAAATCAGCAATATTTGCTGCTATGGCAATTTTGCTCTCATTATTGTTTAAAAAAAACACTCCTTTTACACTTTTATTAGTTCCTGTCCACTGATGAAGTATATGCTTAGCTTTATATTCAATTAAGGATTTTTCAGAGTTTAACATCCATTGAACAGTGTCTTGGGAAAAACAATTTATTAGTGGTGATATTAAAAAAAGAAATATTAAAATAGTATTTTTCATATTAAAATTTTAGAACAATAACAGCTGTTGCGTAGCTAGCAAAAGCCGTGTAAGCAGCTGCTTTATGAATTTTTTTGTCTCTGTATTTATAGTGATTGGTGGCTACCATTGCAGAAAAATGAACAGTAGCTAATATTTTATGTGCTTTTATTGAATCAAATCCCTTTGATTTCTTTTTATTTATTAGTGGAGGAGGTGAAAATAATGAAAGACCAGCTCCAGTAAAATAACCAATATTCACAACCTTGCCCATAGTATTATGAGTACTTCTCAAACTTTCATCTCCGTTATACAGCTTACCTCCAATTATACCTTGAGCTATCATTGAAGCCAACGTTAAATATCCTATAGCCTGATGAGCAGTAAGCATTGACTTTCTTAATCTTAATTCTTTTTGTCTATTCTCAAGATTTAACTCTGAAATTCCTGTTTTTCTCAACAAACCCTTTTTACCCCAAAGCAAACTTTGAGTAAAAATCATTCTTTCAGGAAGTAATTCTATTTTCTTGTCCTCATTAGAAATAAGACTAAAAAGATCTTCTTTTTCTTGCGAATAATTTACAGAAATTGAAAAAAGAAGAAAAGAAAATAAAAAATTTTTCACTTAATTATTTACAATTAAAGTTTTATTGAAAATTATGTTCCTTAAAGATACAAGAAAATGATTTGATTTTCTTTAAAGTGACCATGCTCTTCCTCCAGTTGTTTCCTCTAAATCAACACATCCTTTTTGCTGACCAGGAATTGGAGCATATGCTAAAACATTTTCACCTATATACTCATTTCCTTTAAATGCGGTAATAGTTAATTGACGAATAGTATTTAAAAAATTAAATGAAAAAGCTTCAATTAAGTAAGTATCGTTTTCAATGTTTTGTTCTTTGTTCTTGTTATAAGCTTGTCTCCACTCACTATGATCATCGGCTTTAGTTTTGAAGAAATATTTTAGACTAGACTCTAAATCATTTCGATCCAATTTTTCAAAATTATTTTTAGTTGATTTTGTTAAACAATTTCTCAAAAATGCATTTGTAGATTTTTTTAGTAAATCCTGATCTTTTTTATTAGATATATTGTGAATATAAAGATCAATAAATTTAACTAAATTCAATTCTTTTGAACCAGGAATGTTATCACCAGATGGAATTATTAAATCAGAAAGTTCAGCAACAATGTTTACATGGTCTGAACTAAAAAAAACAGGGTTCCAATCCAAATCACTTTTACAACTGTGAAGCAAACTCAATACTGCAGGAGACAAGGTTATTGTTCCTAAACTTAATCCTAAGTTTTTTAATGCTTTCCTTCTATTCATATTTTAAATATTTTTTTTATTTAATTCACTCACAGCATGCTTAGCTGCTCTAGCGGTTAAGGCCATATATGTTAATGATGGATTAACATTACCAGCTGATGTCATAGCAGAGCCATCTGTAACAAAAACATTTTTTACAGAGTGAATTTGATTAAATTTATTTAGTATAGATGTTTTAGGGTCACGACCCATTCTAGCAGTACCCATCTCATGAATTCCTAATCCTAAATCGTATTTTGATTCAGTACTCTTAACATCTTTAAATCCAGCATTTTCAAGCATTTCAACAGCCTGATTTTTCATGTCTTTCCTCATGTTTAACTCATTTTCTCTTATATGAGCATCAAAAGTTACTGTTGGAAGTCCCCATTTATCTTTTTTCTCGTAATTTAAATACATCTTATTATCATGATATGGTAAAATTTCTCCAAAGCCCGTTAATCCTACATTCCATCCACCAGGTGACAAAACAGCTTCTTTTAAATCTTTTCCATAAGATAGTTCTGCGATTATGTCATTATAATTTCCTCTAGAAGCACCACCTTGATATCCATAACCTCTTAAAAAATCTTTTCTGTTGGTGGACCCTCCAATATTTCTAAATTTAGGTATGTTAATTCCACCAGGCCGTCTTCCCGTATAATATTTATCATTAAAATCCTCACATTTGGCTCGTGCACCAACTTTAAAATGATGATCCATTAAATTATGACCAAGTTCTTCAGAATCATTACCCATTCCGTTGGGAAATCTATTAGATTTTGATTGTAATAATATTGAAGTGGATCCTACTGTTGAGGCACAAACAAAAATAACTTTAGCTTTAAATTCATATGTTAAATTAGTTTCTGAATCTATAACTTTTACTCCAGTTGCTTTTTTTGTGGTTTCATCATATGAAATTTCATAAACTAATGAATGAGGTCTTAAAGTCATGTTACCAGTAGCTTCAGCTGCAGGAAGTGTTGAAGAATTACTGCTGAAGTAAGCTCCAAATGGACATCCTCTTCTACAACGATTTCTATACTGACAACTTACTCTTCCTAATCCGGGTTTAGTTCCCTCAGTAATATGAGCTATTCTAGCCATTGTAACATAACGATTATCATATGTATTAGTTACTGAATCTTTTAATACTTTTTCAACACAGTTCATTTCCATAGGTTTTAATAGTTTGCCACTTGGAAATTGTGGTAATCCTAAATTTTCACCCGTTACACCAATATAATCTTCCACGTAATCATACCATGGTGCTAAATCATTATACCTTACGGGCCAATCCACTGCTATACCTTCTTTAGCATTTCCCTCAAAATCAAATTTTGTTAAACGGTGGCTTTGTCTTCCCCAAGTTAATGATCTTCCTCCCACGTGGTATCCTCTAATCCAATCAAAAGGTTTGTCTTCATTGTAAGGATGATCTATGTCATCAACAAACAGATGTTTGGTGGTTTCTCTATTAACGTATCCAGTTCTACTTTGTTTTGGTTGTCTTTCTTTAATCTTGTTTGTAATAACATCTCCTAAAGGTAAATCCCAGTTGTCTAAATTAGCGGTAGTGTAATCTTCTACGTGTTTTAGCATTCGACCTCTTTCTAAAACGAGAGTTTTTAATCCACTTTCACAAAGTTCTTTAGCAGCCCATCCACCACTAACTCCTGTTCCAATTACAATTGCATCAAAGTTTGTTTCCATTTATAAAATAATTTGTATCTAATTTATTGATTAAAAGTATAATGTATGTGGTTAAATAGTTCAAAAATTGTCACCATAAGACCAACCTTTTCTAACTGGCGGTTTTATAAAGGCATCAACGTCGGGTCTATTAGTAATCTTCATTTTTTCAGCATCGTAATCTAAATCAGCATTAAACCTTTGAGCTAAACAACCCAGTACTGCCATCTCGGTAAGACTTGCCCCATATTCAAAATTAGATAAAGGTAATGTGTCATTTTTAATAGCATCTACCCATTCCTGTACTGGAGTTTCATCTTTAATTCTAGGAATAATTTTTTCAGGAGCATTTTTTTTAAAATCTTTCCATTCGGAATCAGACATTATCAAACGAGGATTATTTGGTCTTCCACCTGTGATTAATGTATTTTTATCACCAACCATTATCATTCCTTGTCTATCGAAATTTTTCATCTTATCAATACCTAAATCTTTATAAAGATCCGGTTTCAAACCACCTTCATACCACTTTAATTTGACAGGAGGTCTTTTATTATTTTCTTCAAAATTATACGTAACAACAGATTTTTCAGAAACAAAATTATGTTTTGTCATAGGGTTAGTTACATCAACTTTAACACTTTTTGGCATACCAAGATCTAGGGACCAAAAAGGACCATCTAATGTGTGACATGCCCAATCTCCTAACTGTCCATTTCCAAAATCATAAAATCCTCTCCATGATTTGGGAGCATATGCACTATTAAAATCTCTGTACTTAGCAGGTCCTAACCATAAATCCCAATCTAAATAATCAGGAATAGGGTGTTTTGGAGGAGGAAAACTCTCAGGCTTAGTCCAATAATGTCCAGGTCTAAAATTGAATGTACCTATCCATGCATGAACTTCTTTCACCTCTCCTAAAACTCCAGCATCATACCATTCTTTAATGGATCTTATCCCATCTGTGGTATGACCTTGATTTCCCATTTGAGAAACAATACCATAATATTTCGCTGCTCTTTTCAATGTTCTTAATTCCCAAATATTATGAGCTAGAGGTTTTTCAACATAAACATGTTTTCCCAATTCCATTGCAGCCATTGTAGCTGCAAAATGCGTATGATCTGGTGTACTGATAATAACAGCATCTATTTCTTTATGCATTTGATCGAACATTAATCTAAAATCTCTAAACTTTCTTACTTTGGGAAACATTTTATACCCATCTAAAGCTCTATTATCATCTACATCACACATAGCTACTATATTTTCTTTTGGAACATTACTCCAGTTTGCTCTCCCTCTACCTCCAACTCCTATTACAGCAATATTCAATCTGTTATTTGCTGAAAAACCATATAGACTAGGCAAAATCAATAACCCAGATGATAAAGCTGAGGAGGATTTAAGAAATGATCTTCTTGTTGTTTTTTTCATGATATTAAATTAATTAATTAAGATTAAGTATTAAGATTTTATTTAGGCATAAAAAAGGTTGATTAGTTCAAATCAATAAAATATATTTTAAAAATTATGTAATTCTGATAATTAATTTGGAATGAAAAAAATTATAAAAATTAAAATTGAAATATTATAAAGTATCTTCACATAATAAATATAATAAATTACAATTATTAAAAAGACACAATGAATTTTACATACATTGAATGGATTGAAATATTTTCATCCCTTTCTTTTTTATTTTATGGGCTGCTTTCATTCCTTTCATTAGAAATGAAAAATGAATTTAACAGATGGAATATTTCTCAATTTAGAGTGATTGTTGGAATAGCTCAATTGACAGGTGGAATTGGATTGATAATTGGATTTTTCTTACCAATTTTTACACTTTTATCTTCTTTTGGATTAAGTATTTTAATGCTTTTAGGTTTTATTTTAAGAATCATGGTTAAAGATGGTGTTTTAAAATCATTACCTTCCTTATTTTACTTTTTAATAAATGCATTTATATTTTTTAATTTCATGAAAACAATAATTTGAAAAAAACAGTAGCAATAGCTGGAGCAACAGGATTTATTGGTAAATGGTTTATTGATAAATATAAAAATGAATTTAATATAATTGCTTTAAGCAGAAACAAACTTAGATACCCAGAGAAAAGCAATATACATTGGAAACAAGTCGATCTGTATTCTATTTCTAGTACAACTAAAGCTTTAGAAAATGTAGATATTGGTATTTACCTTGTACATTCAATGCAACCTTCAACAAGAATGAACCAAGGTAGTTTTGAAGATACAGATATTTTATTAGCTGATAATTTTTCTCGAGCTGCTCAAGATTGTAAATTAGAGCAAATCATATATGTTGGAGGAATCCTACCAAAAGATGAGTATACTATGTCTAAACATTTAAGGTCTAGATATGAAGTTGAAAAGACATTAGGGTCTGGATTAACCCCATTAACTTCAATTAGAGCTGGAATAATAATAGGTCCTAACGGATCTTCATTTAGAATAGTACAAAAATTAGTAGAAAATTTACCTTTAATGGCTTGTCCCGAATGGACAAAATCATTAAATCAGCCTATAGATATATTAAATGCTTTACAGATTATTAAATGGTGTATTGGAAATAAAAAAACATTTAACAAACCATTAGAAATTGGAGGAGATCAGATTATTAGATACATGGATCTTTTAAAAATTACCGCAAAAAAAATGAATAAAAAAAGATTAATCTTTTCATTATCATTTATTACAGTAGGTCTTTCGAAATTATGGGTTAGCTTGATTACTGGAACCAGTAAGTTTTTAGTCTCTCCACTTATTGAGAGTTTAAAGCATAAAATGACATTAAACCCAGAAAATAAAATTGATTTAGATATTAATTATATCTCAGTTGAAGACAGTGTAGAAAAAGCATTAAACACAAAAGAAAAAATCCCTGAAAATCCTGAATTTGTTAGAGAAAACACAGAAAAAAATACAGTTAGAAGTGTTCAAAGAATTGCTAATCCTAGCAAAAGAACAGTAAAATTTGTTTCTAGAATATATCCTATTTGGCTAACAAAAACATTTGCAAGTTTAGTAAATGCGAACTTTGATGGAAAATATGTTAAATTTTCATTTTTTAAAATCACTTTATTGGAATTAAAAGTAATCAAATCTCGTAGCGATGAAAAAAGACAACTTTTTTTTATTTCAGGTGGAGTTTTAGTAAAAAGAAATGATTTAGGATGGCTTGAGTTTAGATCAGTATTAAACAATGAATATTTAATTGCAGCAATTCACGAATACGTACCTAGACTTCCTTGGATTCTATATAAATTTACTCAAGCTAAAGTACATTTAATTGTGATGAAACAGTTTGAAAAGTTTCTATTTAAGATTCCCAACCAATATTCAAAAAAGAAGTAGTTGATTTTTGTGATAATGACTTAATAATATTATTTATTAATCTAGTTCATTAAACATATTTTTTTACATTTGCAATCGTCTTAAAGGTCGCGTAGCTCAGCTGGATAGAGCATCTGCCTTCTAAGCAGACGGTCAGAGGTTCGAATCCTCTCGCGATCACCAGAAAAGATAGGGGGTTTTTAACCCCTTTTTCTTTTGCCATTTACACAAAATTCGCCCAAAAAAGAAGAATTAACAATTTTTTCATTAAAATATTTTCTGATATAAATTTAGAATAATTAAATTGTAATATATTGTTTAAAATTGACTTTATATATGATATTTAAGAACTCACATTTTTTTAAAAAAACAATTAGCTATTTGTTTTTTATTATTTCTTCTCTTAATTATTCTCAAGAAATTATAAAAATATGGCCTAATGAGATTCCCAATCGGGTCAATTCTAACGAAAAAGAAATTAAGTTCTACAGTAATGACAGTACTATGTATTCTTACTCAAAAGTGCAAGTGCCAACTTTAGAAATACATCTTCCCCCTAAAAAATTTTCAACCGGTGAAGCTTTAATAATATTTCCTGGTGGAGGGTATAAAAATTTAGCATATGAGTGGGAGGGGATATCTGTTTCAAATTTTTATAATTCAAAAGGGATTGCAACATTTATTTTGAAATACAGACACCCACAATCTAAATCTGTTAAGACTAGTCATTTAGCACCATTGCAAGACGCTCAGCGAGCAGTAAGAATAGTCAGAAAAAATGCAGTAAAATGGAATATTAATCCTAATAAAATAGGTGTTATTGGATTTTCTGCTGGAGGACATTTAGCCTCAACACTAGGGACACAATTCAATAGAGATCTCATTGTAAATAAGGATAAAATTGATTTTATTGATTCAAGACCTGATTTTATGGCTTTGATTTATCCAGTAATTTCATCTGATTCAACCATATATCACGGTGAATCTTTTAAAAGACTTTTAGGAAACAATCCTTCTAAAAAATTGCTTAAACAATATTCCAATGATTTAAATGTTAAGTTAGATACTCCTCCAACATTTATGGTTCATTCAAATAATGATAAAGCTGTAAAAGTTGAAAACAGCTTAAAGTTTCATAAAAGTTTAAATAAATTTGGCATAAAAAACGAACTACACATTTATGCTATTGGAGGGCATGGATATTCTTTAGCAACAGGAAAAGAAAATCTAAGTAGGTGGCCATATTTACTCATTGATTGGATGGCGACACTTGACTAAACTAGATAGTTGTGCTAGACGGGTTAATTTGTGGAGAAGATGGGACTCGAACCCACGACCTCTTGACTGCCAGTCAAGCGCTCTAGCCAGCTGAGCTACATCCACTTTTTTTTCTGTAAAATTAGTTTTTTAGTTAGTTGAAAAACGGCTATGTACTTTACTTAGTACTTTTTCAGTCTAATTTCGCGAGTTTAGTAAAGTTCTGAAATTAATCTTTTTCGAATCCTCTCGCGATCACACTAAACCCATTGCTTCCCGATGGGTTTTTTTGTCTTTTTTTTTGTTAACTTTTAACTTAACTATATAAGAATTATTTATTCATAAATTCAGAAATTAATCTATGAAAATGATGAACACCTTGTTCTCTTTTTGGAGAAAATCTTCCTGCTTTGTAAAATGATGATCTTAGGCCATTGTGAACATTTTCTACAACAAACTCATCTTCTTCCTCAACTTTTTGAAGTTGGTTACCAGCTCCCCTATTTAATTTAGATTCATCATAAACATAGGATCTAAAAGAGACCCTTGTCAGACTATCATTAACAGGTTTAACTATGTTAATAGATAAACCCCACGGATAAAAATTAAACATCATATTTGGGAAAACCCAGTAGTAATATGCAGCTACATTTTTTCCGAAGTCAATATGATTTCTTGGTAAATCAAAAACATCTTTATTGTCCTCGCTATAACCAATTTGAAGGTTACAATAATCATATGTTTCCGTTTTATAAACATTATAATCTAAAACCTCATTTAAACCTTTATGAACAAAAGGAATATGAAAACCCTCTAAGTAATTATCACAATATAAAGCCCAGTGAGCATTAATAGTAAAGTTTTTGGATAACGAATGATCTGGATTAAATTTATCAATTGGTAGAAAATCAATTCGTTCGTTCATTTTATCAATAACTTTTTGAAAATTAAATATTGGATTTAGTCCTGCAAATAATAATTTTCCCCATTTAATCATTGGAAACTTGTGTAAGTTATCGCATAACCTTGGAAAGTCTTGAGCATCACTAAATTCAGGCATAAATTCAAACTCACCAATATTATTAAATCGTCTTCCATGATACATACAAGTTATTTTTTTTGATTTTCCAGGCTCAAAAACTAGTATATTTCCTCTGTGTGTACAAATATTAGTCAAACAATGTATTTCTTCATTTTCGTCTTTTGTTAAAATAATAGGTTCATTTAAATAATCTTTTAAAATGGTCAAAGGGTGTACCGAGTTTTTATATTTTAATAAATCAGAATCACCTACCCATTGCCAAGATTTAAGAAAAATCTTTGATTTTACTTCATTAAAAATATCAGAATCTTTATAGAAAGAAGAGGGTAATGTTTCTGCCTTAGTAATATCAGGATCGATTATATATTTACCTTTCATTAATATTAATTAACTAATTTAAAGGAATATAGATTATTATTTTGAAGAAGCAAAATCAAAAAATTGGATTATTAGCTGCTATTTCATTAATAGTTGGAAATATGATTGGTGCTGGAATTTTTGTTCTACCTGCTAGCCTTGCTAAATTTGGAGGTATTAGCATACTAGGATGGATATTTACAGCTATTGGAGCTTTAATTCTAGCTAAAATTTTTAGCAATTTCAGTAAATTAATTTCAAGTAAGAGTGGAGGACCATACTTATACTCAAAAGTTGTTTTTGGAGATTTTATCGGATTTTTAGTTGCTTGGGGGTATTGGATTTCTTGCTGGATTAACAATGCTGCTATAGCAGTAGCAATTGTTAGTGCATTAAGTTTTTTTTTCCCTGTCTTAATAAACAGTCCACTATATGCGACTTTGACAGGATTATCTTTTATATGGTTCTTTACTTGGACATCATCTAATGGAGTTAAGTTTTCAGGGAATATTCAAATAATAACTACTGTAGCCAAGTTACTTCCACTTTTATTTATAATAATTTCAGGAATATTTATTTTTGATTATAATCTCTTTCCTGAATTTAACAATACAGAACAAAGTGATTTTGAAATATTTCCAATTGTTTGCATAATGACACTATATGCCTTTCTAGGAATTGAATCAGCTACAATTCCAGCTAGCAGTATCAAAAACCCTAACATCACAATTCCAAGAGCTACCATGATTGGTACAGTTATTTCAACTTTGATATATATTTTTGGAACTATTATATTATTTGGAATATTGCCTATAGAAATATTAATAGACTCCCCTGCTCCTTTCGCTGAAGCTGGTAATATATTGGCAGGAAAATATGCAGGATATTTTATTTCTGCAGGTGCTGCAATCTCTGCAATAGGAGCATTAAATGGATGGATATTAATAACCAGTTATATGCCCATATCTATGGCAAATGATAATTTATTTCCAAAAGTATTTAAAAATACCAATTCTAAAGGTTCACCAATTGTAAGTTTAGTCTTTGGAAGTATTTTAACTTCATTTGTTATGACTATGAATTTTTCTGAGGGACTAGTCTCACGATTTGAATTTTTAATTCTATTAACTACTTTATCCACATTAGTGCCCTACTTATTTGTAAGTGCAGCTTATATAATTTTTCATTTTGAAAAAAAATTATTTAAACGTGAAATTATTAAAACATATGCCTTAGGAATTTTAGGACTTAGCTATTCAATATGGGCAATATTCGGATCTGGAAGTGAAACTGTTTTCTATGGGTCTATTTTATTGTTAATAGGTGTACCCTTTTATTATGTTATGAAAATGAAAAACCCTTCTAAAAAATAAAAGGGTTTTTTTAATATTTACTATTTATTTAATACTATTTTCCTTGATAATCATAATAACCCTCTACAGGTATCATTAAATGATCGTACCCAGTTCCTTGAAACATTACATATGGAGCGCCGCTCATAAAATCAGTGGTTTGACCAGCGAGTGTTGAAGGGTCTTTTGGCATTAACATTAAATGTGGTCCAGATTCAATCCATTGACCTTCAGCTGCATCTTCCTTGTTCATAACCATCTGTTTTGAATTATCTTCTCCCATATCACCATGTAACATCCAAGCCCATCCGTCAGAATCCATTTCAGGCTTAGTTTGACTCATATAGGCAGTAACCCATTTAAAAGATTGAGCATCACCAACCATAGCCATGGCCTCATGAGCATCCTTCCAACCATTTTCAGGATCTGCAGGTCCTCTTGGATTTGCTGGCATAGCTGTCCAACCGTTAGTTCCTTCTCTCAACATTGTTCCATCCGCATCCATTACCGTACAATTAGCAGCGATAAAAGAGGGAGCAGCAGTGCTGTATGCCCAAATTTTCCATTCAGTTGATGTATGTGGGCCTTCTGGTTCACCATTTGTGTTTACTGGCTCTGGAGAGGGAGCAGTTGTATTACAACCTATGAGTAAGGCCGATACAAATAATAAAAGTATTTTTTTCATATTTTTTTTATTTAAAGTTAATAAAAATTTAATTTGACTTTATATTCATCTTAGGATCATATTTACAACACAAGGGTAAGTTATCATATGAATCCATATTATTCTCAACTAACTCAGTACCATAACCAGAATTAGCTATGGCTTGATGGATACTCATTAGATCTACAATTTGAGGATCATATATCAATTTAATTTGTTTCGTTTGCTTGTCCCAATCAGCATTTGTAACTCCAGACAATGATAAGGCCGCGGTTTCAATTGTTTTTTTACACATACCACAGTTTCCCTTAACCCCAAATGAGGTTTCATTACCCATCAGTTCGACTATTTTTTCAGCATTTTCAGATGTAATTTTAGAATCATTAGTAGTAAATAAATCTGGTAAAAACCATCCAATTAACAAACCAAAAACTAAAAAAACTATAATCGTGATATTTTTTTTCATAAGTATTTAATGAGGTGTATTTGTTTTATAGAAGCAACACTCGGGTAAACTATTATATATTTCATCTTTTGCTTTAAATTTATCAGTATCGTGTCCTAAAGCTGCTATATTTTTTTTTATGCTGTCAAGTTTAATTTTTCTAGAATTATAAATAACAGAAAGATTGTTAGAATTAATATCCCAATTTGCATATTTTACCCCTTTAATTTTGAGTGTACCTTTTTCAATTCTAGTTTTACACATTTCACAAACACCGCTTACTACAAATGAGGAGTTGATAACTTTTGGATCTTCTTTTTGAAAAGCAAAAGACAGGGAGGTTGTAAAAAAAAGCAAAATAAATAAATATCTCATATCAACAAATTTACAATTTTAATCTGATTCCCAAATATAGCATAGGAGCAATAATTGGGGCGTATACAAGTGTACTATCAAAGTTCATTCCAAAGGGATTTTCAGAACTTAGTATTGGGTTTTCTTGAGTATAACTTCCAATATTTTCTCCACCAAAATAAATTTCGAAATTTTCTGAAAACACTCTAGTCAACTGAGAGTTTAATAAAGTGTATGAGGGAGACCATCCATTAAATAAAGACTGATCTGAATGAATTGGTAACCTTTGTTTACCGATACGATTATAGGTAAAATCGAATTTCCATTGACTACCATTATTTTTTGGAGTTGAAAAGAAATCTATATTTATAAAAAACCTATTCTTAGGAGTTAAAGGATTCTGTTTAAAACCCGAATTATACTGTTTTTTAACATTATAATTTTTAAATGCAGATTTGAAATTGATATTATTTGAAATTGAATAATCTAATTCGATTTGAAAACTTTTAGCATAACTTTTTCCTTCTAAATTATAAAAACTTAACTGTCCCTGTTTTTCCCAATCTACTACAATTTGATTTTCGAAATCAGTAACGTAATAATCAATTGTGATGTCTCCATCTTGATTATTTAAATTAAAACCTTGTCTAAAGCTTAACCCATAATTCAAAGCTTTTTCGGAGTTTAAGCCATAAAAATTACCATTTTCATTTTTAATCTTTATCTCACGTCCGGTTGAAAAAATCTCTTGGTTCTCTGAAAAAATATTTGAAGATTTTCTTCCGGATCCAATAGAAAATCTTAAAACTGATTTTTCAAAGGGTTGATATCTTACATGCATTCTTGGGGTTATAAAAGAACCTAAATTATTATGTATGTCATACCTTAATCCAGCAACTAAACTTACATCATCCAGGTTATCATAACTATATTCAAAAAAACCCCCAATCGATTTATCTATTCTATTATAATTTGTTTTAGTTTGATCTACAATTTCTTCAAAATCATCATAATAAAAATTTAGACCAGTCTTAATCTTATTCATTGTATTTCCAATTATTGAATTGTAAAGAAAACTAGAATAAAAACTGTTTTGTTTGATGTTATAATCTCTCAATCCAAAAAAAGATTTTTGATTATGAGCTGAATAAGCCATTTGAAAGCCAGTAGATCGATATGGAATTCGTGGATTAACATACCCTAATTTAAAATTAGAATCGAATCTGTCTGTTTTTATTTCACTTACCCATGCCATTCTTTTTAGTTTTAAATTTGCTACATCTTCTCCAGCTTTTTTATCATTTTTCATATATCTAAAACCTAAAAAACTTACAATACCTTTTTCTAAGTCTGTATATTGATATCTGTTAAAAAAATTAAAACCTTTAAAGGTTGGGTGATCTAAAAAACCATCGGAATTATCATCATGAATACTTGTATTATTATCAGCGTGAACAAAAAATATTGTGTTGAGTTTAGGGTTTAATTTTTTATTTAGATGAAAATTAAATTCATTTCTTCCCATACTGGATCTGAAAACATTAATAAATAATGGGGCTTCATTAACTGGTTTTTTTAATTCTATATTAATTTGACCTGAAATACTTTCAAATCCATTAACAACACTTCCAGTTCCTTTAGTAATCTGCATACTTTCTACCCATGGACCAGGGATGAATGACAATCCATAAACTTGAGAAGCACCACGAACCATTGGAATATTTTCTTCTGTTATTAATAAATATGGACTTTCTAACCCAAGCATTCTAACTTGCTTAACACCTGTAATTGCATTTGAATAACTTACATCAATTGATGGATTTGTTTCAAAACTTTCTGAAACATTACAACAAGCAGCTTTTAATAGTTCATCACTAGAAACATTTACTATATTTTGTGTTTTAAAATATGATTTTTGGATGGTGTTTTTTCTTTTAGAAACAATGACTTCGTTCAACTCATTAGATTCTTCGATCAATTTAAAATCGTATGTTTTAACATCATTGATAATTAGAGAATATTCTTTAAAGCCTAACATTTTAACAACTAGTATGTTGGAATTTTCAGAGAATGGAATAGAATAATTTCCGTTTTTATCAGAAATCACACCTATTGAAGAATCTTTCCAATAAACACTTGCGCCCTCAAGAAAAACAATTTTATTTTCCTTATTTAAAAATGAAATCTTTCCTGATAATAATTCTTGCGAATATGAATTAAGAGATAAAAAAATTATAAAAAAAAATAATTTAATTTTCATTCAATAAATAATTTTTAGCTCTATTTATTGAGTTTATTCTAATATCCTCCCAAAACAAGTTTATATCTGCTTTGTGATAATCTTTGACTGACGAAACCAGTAATTTTTTTAAAATACCCATTTTTGGTAGTTTAACATAAACCTTACTATCAATATCGTGAATTTTTACTGTATTTGGATATATTTTATTGTTCAAATAAAGAAACCCTTTATGATCCTCGTAATTTGAATTTTTGCTTGAATTCCATGTTATAGGATTGGAACACAATGCTCCCTCAATCCATTCGGGACTTACAGTATACACAGCCTTTTTAGCTTTTCTTTCAGACATTAGTCTGTATGTGTTCCAAGTAACAAAACCACCTGTCTCATTTTCATTTTTCATTAATTTTATACTTCTAAAATCCTTATCAGTAATCTTTGTTCCAACTAAATATGCTGCGATTAATTTTTTTTCCAATGGCTTGTTGTCAAAAAAATCTTGTAAAATTCTTTTTGCGTGTCCTGCACCTTGACTATGACCTGCAATAATTATTGGTCTATTGTTATTATATTTTTTTAAGAATATCCTAAAAGCTTGTTTGATATCTTCATAAGCCATTTCATAGGCTTGTTCTCCTCCGTTTTTCCAAAAAGATTCTCTAAATACTCTTAAGTGGGCTTGTCTGTAAAAAGGAACATATAAATTACCTGTCGAGTACCAAGCAGAAGATTGATATTTAACTGTTGATTCTAAAATGTAATTTCGAGTTTTTTCATCATAAATATCCGCATTCCATGAAGTGTCTTTTTTATTGGAAAGCATGGTTGGATAAATAAAAAAAATATCTACAGGTAACTTGGAGTTTTGATATTTAGTATCAAAGAAAATATCAGAATCATTTTCAGGATGCACTGCCCAAGATTTTAGAATTTCATAGTTTGGTGGATCTGATATTTTAAAATCTTCAAAAGAAGAACTATTATATTCTATTGGATTATTACTTTCAGATAACAATCCACAAGATGAAATCGAAAGGAAAAGCATAAAGTACAGGTTTTTTATATTCATTTTTTTATAATAAAATCACTCTAAATTATTCTAGAATTACAGTCCTTATAGATGGATTGAAACGAGTGTCTATTAAATCTCCCTTAGAATTTATTAATTCTAACTTAATTGTGATTTCACCTTTTGGTAATCCTTCAATATAATACGGAGCCCATTCACTAATAATAAATTCTGTATCCTCAATAGTTGCCCTAACTTTATTTCCTTCTTCAGAAATCTCTGTATTAATTAAGTAAAAGTCTAAAAGTAATTTCTTAGTATCCTCTCCGATGTATTTTCCTTTAGGTCTGCTATAAAAAAGAAATTCGTTTGACAAATCCATTTCGTTATTGCTACCAATTTCCGTGAACACATAAGCCTCTGTATTTTTAACAGACTCATGATAGGAACGCGATAAAAAAGCTAAAAGAATATCACCTTCCTCTATTTTTTTTGTAAAATTTTCGGAATAGTGAGCAGAATACGGGTCATTATTTACAATAAAATGAATATGTTGTCCTTTATCTGAATTTGCTAAATTATAATTAAACTCATTTGAAGTTTGAATTCCAAGCTCATAATTATTTGTCTCAAAAGAAAAAGAATATCCATCTTCAATTTTATCAACCTCCATCAGTGAAAGTTTAGCATCTTCATAGTTTGGTGAACCATTAATTTTCTCAATTGTAATTTGATTGGAATTATTACATGAAAAAATTGTAATTAAAAAAAAGAAAAAAATTAAATTTTGTAATGTCTTTATCATTTTTAGATATGTTTTAATTAACTACAAATTTAAAAAATATAAAGTACAAATTTCGTAAAGAATTGTTATTTTCAGAAAACAAAACAGTAAACTTATTATATTACCACTCCCTTTTCTTATTGTTTTTTTCCAATTGAATAATTTCCTCTTGAGACAAAACCTTTAAAAATGATGGGTGCTGTTCAATCGCATATTCTAATTTTTCAACAATACTGTCAATTGATTCATTCTCATAATCAATTTCTAGGGGTTGCTTGATTTCCATTGATTGTAAGATGTTTCTCTTTTTTATTCTTATTCCTTTTTTATCAAAAGACCTTCTAAATCCATCAATAACAATTGGAACAACTGTAGGTTTATATTTCTTAATAATATGAGCTGTTCCTTTTCTAATAGGTTTAAAAGGAGTCGTAGTTCCTTGAGGGAAAGTGATTACCCAACCATCATTAAGTGCTATTCCAATTTTACTTACATCACTCATCTTAACCTGTCTATTTACATCTTCTCCTTTAGATCTCCAGGTTCTATCAATTGAAACAGATCCTACATAGGCTAAGATTCTTGGAAACAAACCATCTTTCATAGTTTCTTTTGCTGCTATGTAATAAATATTCAATTTTGGTTGCCATAAATAAGTGACATTTTTGATTGAATCATCTCTTCCACTTAAACTTGCATTAAAGACATGGAACATGGCTACTACATCAGCAAAATAAGTTTGATGATTAGAAACAAATAATACGTTATTTTTTGGAATAGATCTTAAGACATCTGATCCCTCAATTTTAAGTTTATTGAATCTATTAAATCTTGTATGGGACAAAAAACCTAAAATTCTAATTAACCATTTCTTTATAAAAAGATTGTGGCCAAAAGGATTTCTTTTAAATATATTCACAGAATAATTTTATAGTTTGTAAATGTATTAAGAATTAATCATATCGTTGAATAAGGTTAGGAATTCATTAATTATCATTGCGGTTGCTCCCCAAACCACATGACCATCAATTATATAACTAGGTACACTCATTTCTTTATTTTCAACAGAGATAACAGATTCAACTATTTTTAACTTTAACAATGAATCCAAGGAGGGTTTAATAATTTGAGAAACTTCTTTTGAGTCGGGATTAAAAAATGGTTTACCATTGTAGATTGATAGGTATGGTTGAACGTTAAAATTACTAGGGGGAATATAAATTTCAGAAAGTGGGGTTAAAACCTTAATAAAACTTTTATCGACTCCAAGTTCTTCAACTGTTTCTCTAATTGCAGTATATTTCAAATCTTTATCAGAATCTTCCATTTTACCACCAGGGAAACTAATTTGATTTGAATGGACTCCGTTGTATTTATTTCTTAAAATAAGGGTCATATGAGTTTTATGACTCATATCTTTGAAAAATAATAACATGACAGCAGCTTTTCTTGGATTAGTAATTTTAAAACCATCATTGAACTGCTTTACTCTGTTTGGTGGAGCTAATTTTAATAGTGATTTATTTCCAGGAAGATTAAAATCATTTATTTTTAATAAAATATTTTTAAAATCAGAGAAATGCATGTCAAAAATTTAATTATAATTTTTAGCTTTTTATGCTTTATATCTTGTAAAGATATTAGTAATAAACCTTCAAAAAAAATAGCAATAAAAAAGGTTCAAAAAGTTGAAATTAAAAAAGAAAAAAACACATTTTTATTGACCGATGATAATGCAATTTCTTTTTTTTTCGAATATGAAAAAAAGAATAAAGAAAATTTAGTTAGAATAATAACTGATTTTGGGAATATTGATATCGAATTATTTCAAGACACTCCTTACCACAGAGCAAATTTTATTTTTTTAACAAAAAAAAAATATTTTGATGGAGAATTTTTTCACAGGGTAGTTAAAGATTTTATTATTCAAGGAGGAAATTCTGATAATAGAAGTACTTCTAAGAAAAGAAGGTCTATTGGAAAATATCTACTTCCACCTGATACAAAAAAAGGATATAAACATCATAGAGGTGTTATTTCTATGCCGAGTAGCGAAATTGAAAACCCGCATAAGCTTGCCTCCCCTTACGAATTTTTTATTGTTCAAAAAAAGGATGGGGCTTATCATTTAGATGGAAACTATACCGCTTTTGGAAAGGTAATTAAAGGGATGAGTGTTGTAGATAAAATTGCAAATTTAGAGACTGATAAAAGAGAGTGGCCACTAGACAACGTCAGGTTTAAAACAATAATAATAAAATAATAGCTTAACAATTATTAGAAATTCTTATTTATTTACTATATTTAATAGTAATCATTTATATCATTAACTATAATAGAATAAGAAATGACAATAGTTCAATTAAAATATGCTATAGCCGTTGCGGAACATAGAAACTTTACAATAGCTGCAGAAAAATGTTTTGTAACTCAACCTACTTTAAGTATGCAAATTCAAAAGCTTGAGGGTGAATTAGATATTACAATTTTTGATAGATCTAAAAAACCTATTGCAATGACTGAAGTTGGTGTTAAAATAATTCAACAATGTAAAAAAATAGTTAGTGAATCTGAAAAAATGCAAGATGTCGTTGATCAGGACAGGGGAATTATTGGAGGTAACTTTAAATTGGGTGTAGTTCCAACAATTATGCCAACACTTTTACCAATATTCTTAAATGAACTGGTTGATAAATTTCCTATGCTAAAGGTTTCCTTTTTTGAGCTACCAACATCCGAGCTAATAGATCAATTAAAAAACAATAGACTGGATTTAGTAATTGCTTCAACTCCACTTGAAGATGATGATCTTATAGAAAAACCTCTTTATTACGAACCATTTGTAGCCTACCTTCCTAAAACCAACAAACACTTTGGAAAACGTGAGATAATTCCTAAAGATTTGTATTCAAATGATTTATTACTTTTAAAAGATGGTCATTGTTTTAGAAATAGTATTGAAAATTTATGTTTTAATTGTTCCGAATACGATGGAAAATTTGAATTAAAAAGCGGAAGTTTTGAAACTTTAATAAATTTGGCCGATCAAGGATTAGGAATCACTTTTCTACCATACCTACATACCTTGAGATTAAATAATGCACAAAAAGAAATGCTGCATAATTTTAAAAACCCCAAACCAGCAAGAGAAGTAAGTCTAGTTTACCATAAAAGTGAACTTAAAATTCATATAATAAATGAAATTAAAGACCTTTTAGATAACCTTACCAAGAGGAAACTTCAATTTAACGATGTAAACATCATAAGCCCTATAAAAAACAGAGAAGCTGTACGATTTGAATAAGTTAATTAAACTAATACCCCCTCTAATTCAGGTTTATTTGCAGTAAATTCTTTTACCCAAATAATTAACTCACTATATTCATAAGGAAGAAGTCTCCTTGAAGCTTTCTTTAATTCTTTTTTGAATAAAGCAGGGTCAAAACTTACTTTTCTCAATACGTCAATAGTATAATTGTAAATTGATCTAGCCATAATTAGTTGTTAAGTAAACTTAAAAAATAATATTAACTAAAAATGTTTAAAAAGTGTTAATGTTTTACTCTTTAAATATTACTTGCGTACTTTCAAAGTCCACTCAAAACTAAATGTAGAAACTGTATCTTTTTGGGAATCAACTCCGCATGAGTTAAGCCAAATCTTTTGAGGCTCACCTGAAGATATAGCCTTTTTTATAGTCTCCCTTATTTGAAGTCCTTGATTACAACTAAACGATATTCTTCCAGTAGCTTTTTTTGAAAAATTAGCTTTATTATTTAAAACTAACATTGAAAAACTTCTCTTACTTCTAGCAATTTCATTCATTAATAATAATCCTGTAGACAACTCTGCTGCCATACCTTGAACCGCCCAAAACATTGACTTAAAAGGGTTTTGGTTAATCCACATATGCTTAACACCAACAAGACAAGTCTCTTCATTTACAGACTTAACCCTAATGCCACACCACCAAACTGAGGGAAGTTTAAAAAAATTATAAAGATTATATTGAAATGGGCTTTTCATTCTAATCCTGCTAAATAACGTTCTGCATCAAGGGCTGCCATACATCCAGTTCCAGCAGCAGTAACAGCTTGACGATAATCTTTATCTTGAACATCACCAGAGGCAAAAACACCTGGACAATTTGTGTCAGTTGTCTTTCCTTTAGTAATTATATATCCCGCATCGTCCATATCTAATTGGCCTTTGAAAATCTCTGTATTTGGTTTGTGACCAATGGCAATAAAAAGACCTGTAATTTCAACCTCATCTTTTTCATTTGTTTGGTTATTTAAAATTCTAACACCCTCAACAACATCCGTACCCAAAACTTCATCAATTTCTGAAAAATAACGCACCTCAATATTATCTCTTGATTCAACTCTATGTTGCATGGCTTTTGAAGCTCTCATTTTACCTTTTCTAACAATCATAGTAACCTTGGAACAAATATTAGATAAATATGTAGCTTCTTCAGCAGCAGTATCTCCACCACCGACAATTGCCACATCTTGGCCTTTATAAAAAAACCCATCACAAACAGCGCAAGCAGAAACTCCTCCACCTTTTAATCTTTCTTCAGAGGGAATACCTAAATATTTTGCAGTAGCTCCAGTTGATATAATAATACTTTCTGCTTCTATTTCTTTGTTGCTATCAACAGTAACCTTATGTATTCCTCCCTCTGAATTGCTAAAAGTAACTTGTGTTACCAAACCAATTCTTACATCAGTTCCAAATCTTTCCGCTTGTTTTTGTAATTCAACCATCATTGTAGGGCCATCAACTCCGTCAGGGTATCCAGGAAAATTATCGACTTCTGTCGTTGTTGTTAATTGACCCCCAGGTTCCATTCCTGTATAAAGAACAGGTTTTAAATCAGCTCTTGAGGCGTATATGGCCGCCGTATATCCAGCTGGTCCGGAACCAATAATTAAAGTTTTAATTCTTTCTATTGACATATCAGTATTTAAAAATATAAAATTAAATATTTGATCTTTTGTTTTTTAAAAAACTATAAAAAGTTATCATCAAAAAAAATTAATTCATTATTATCAAGTATTGTTTGATGATTTTTGAAATAATCCTATATTTGCTCGCTCTTTTCGGGGTGTAGCGTAGCCCGGTTATCGCGCCGCGTTTGGGACGCGGAGGTCGCAGGTTCGAATCCTGCCACCCCGACTAAAACCTTTGTAAGTCATTGATTTACGGGGGTTTTTTTAATTGTTAGGTGTGGTGTTAAGTTTGTTAAAAAATAGACTAGTTTAAGGTCCGTTTTTTTAAAACTAGCAACCTAAAATCAATAGAGTTTTTACCTGTTTTTTTGGAAGTTTTCAGTTTTAAAACAGAACTACCTTTCTTGAAATCTATATCTCCAATAGCAACTTTATTAAATTCTTTGGTGTAGGATTCAATTCTCTTGACAATATCTTTTTCATAACCCTGCAACTTAGGATCATGAAAAGTTTTGAGTTCCTTATAAATTATTTGATCCTCATACTCAATAGCAATTTCAGTACCTACGCTATTTTCGGGAAGGGTGTAATACAATTCTACATTACTTTTTCCAGAACTCAACACCTCAACATCCCAATATATGTAGTCTTCTTTGTTTTCCCAATTTTCTATAAAAGAACAATTGGCATGAATAGAAGATCTTTTCAATTCCCCAGTTATCTCAGCGTCTCTCGCAGGAAGATGAGTGTAGACAGATTCTAAATCATTGACTGTAAACCTTCTTCTTTTTATTGATTTTTTATATTTATCAACCACTGTATTTTTCCAGACATTCTTAGCTTTTTTTAACTCATTGTATTCCTTTGTAAATTTGTTATTTACAACTATTTCTTGTTGGTGATCAACTTTTAGATCAAATAAATTATTTTGATTATCCAGAATAAATCTATTGTTTCTAACACTTATTTTATTATTCCAATATGAAAAAATCTTCCTTTGATCGTCTTTAAATTTTTGATCCTCTAAATATTTTTTAAAACTTAGACCATCAAAATCAATTTCAGAACTGTTATTGGTTAGTTCAATTAAGGTGGGAAAAATATCCAACACACTTGAAATTTGATTAACTCTGATTCCAGATGGAATCTTTTTAGGCCATTGAATGAAAAAAGGTACTCTTACCCCACCTTCACTAGTACTACCTTTTCTTTCTTTTAAATCATTATTCCAACGGTTTCCATTAGGGCCATTATCACTCAAATATATAATTATAGTATTGTCATACAACTTATATTTTTTTAGTGAATCTATAACCTTGCCTACGTTATAATCTAAGTTTTCGACCATAGCCAGAGCAGCCTCTGTTTTTTTGACATTTTCTTTGTCTGAATACCTTCCTTTTAGCACTATGTTTTTATCTTTTAAATAAGAGTCTGGAACCTGCATTGGAGAGTGAGGAGTATTGTAGGATACATAAGTAAAAAAAGGTTTTTTTGAATTTTTAATAAATGATATAGCTTTATCGGTAATATCATCTGAAATATATCCTTTTCCTCTGGTTATTTCACCATTATTTTCTAAAACAGGATCATAATAATTTCCCCAGTGGCCAGACGTAAATCCATAAAACTCATCAAACCCACGAGAATTTGGATGATAGGGTGGTTGTGATCCGTTGTGCCATTTTCCAAAAATACCAGTTCTGTAATCCTTTTCTTTAAAATAATCAGAAATTAAAATGTGATCTAAGTTCATTCGCTCATAGCCTCTGGTAACTCCATTGACTCCTGATCTAATAAAAAACTTTCCTGTTAATAGCTCGGCTCTTGTTGGAGAGCAAACCGGACTAACATAAAATCTATCGAAGGCCGCACCATTGTTGGCAATGCCATCAATATTGGGAGTGCTTAAATTACTATTTCCGTTAAAACTTAAATCTCCCCAACCTTGATCATCAGACAAAAAGATCAAAATATTTGGTTTTTGATCAACAAAAGACTCACAACCAAACACATGAATTAAGATAATTAGTAAGAGTATTTTTTTCATCGAATTTAAATTAAGATAATTTTAATTAAAAGTTAAAATTTTATAATAATTTTTTGAATTAAAAAATATATCTTGAACAAAAATCGGGATGTAGCGCAGTCTGGTAGCGTACACGCCTGGGGGGCGTGGGGTCGCAGGTTCAAATCCTGTCATCCCGACATTTTATCTATCTTAGTT
>QOPV01000015.1 GCA_003331265.1 Cryomorphaceae bacterium
AAAATTTTCTAAAGAAAGTCAAACTGAAATCAAATCTATGCAAGAAAAAGAAAACTTCAGAAGAGATTTTATTGGAAATTTAGCTCATGAATTAAAAACCCCATTATTTACTTCCCAAAGCTATATTTTAACTTTGGTTGACGGTGCACTAAAAGATGAAAAAGTTAATTTAAAGTATTTAAAGATTGCTGAAAAAGCCATAGAAAGATTAATTTTTATTGTTAAAGATTTAGATTTGATAACAAAGTTAGAATCTGAAGGTCTAAAACTAGAGAAATCAAAGTTTAATATAATTTCTTTAATAAATAATGTATTTGAAATGTTAGATCTTCAAGCTAGTAAAAAGAAAATCACGTTAGCTTTAGGTTCAAAAAACATAAAAGTAAATGTTAATGGAGATCAAGAAAAAATACATCAAGTCTTAACTAATTTAATTGAAAATTCTGTTAAGTATGGAAGAGAATCTGGAACGACTGAGGTTTCAGTTGAAAATATAGTTGAAAATAAAGTTATTGTTAGAATAACTGATAATGGTAATGGAATTCAAAAAGTACATTTAAAAAGGTTATTTGAAAGGTTTTTTAGAGTTGAGAATTCTGGTAGCAGGTCCACTGGAGGGTCAGGACTAGGTCTGGCTATTGTTAAACATATAATTGATGCTCACAAGGAAAAAATATATGTAGAAAGTGATTATGGTGTAGGTTCTGAATTCTCATTTACTTTAGAAAAATCAAATTAATTATTTTAAGTTTGTTTCATCCTTAAAAAATTAATTCTTGGGAAGTAAAAACAAACTAAAAAGGTTCATACAAAATGAAAGTTTTTCTAACGTAATCCAACCTAAAAGGCAAGAATTGCTTTCAAAAAATTTTAATTATAAAGGAAATTGGAATTCGCTACACTTTAAAAATAACAATCCCATCATTATTGAGCTTGGCTGTGGCAGGGGTGAGTATACGGTTAATTTAGCAAAATTAAATCCAGATAAAAATTATATAGGAATAGATATTAAAGGAGCTAGATTTTGGAGAGGTGCAAAAACCTCAATTGATGAAAAACTAGATAATGTTGCTTTTTTAAGAACCCAAATTGAATTGATTAATTTAGTTTTTGGAAAAGATGAAGTTGATGAAATATGGTTAACCTTTCCTGATCCTCAAATAAAATATCAAAGAACAAAGCATAGATTAACAAATCCTTTTTTTATAAATCTTTATAAAAAAATATTAAAAAATAAGGGAATAGTACATTTAAAAACCGACAGCGAATTCCTACATGGCTACACTTTAGGAATTTTAAAGAGTTTTAATATAAATCTAATTTTTTCTAATCATGATATATATAAAAACAATAATGCTCCTGATGAAGTAATTAATATTAAGACTCATTATGAAAAATTATTTTTAGAATCAAACAAAAATATTTCATATTTATCTTTTACTTTTCATAATGAATGAAAACTCAGAAAAACTCGATTTTTTTAGCAAGGTGTATAGTGTAGTTTGTAAAATCCCCTACGGACGTGTAACCACTTACGGTTCAATTGCAAATTTCCTTGGAGCTAAAAATAGTGCAAGAGTTGTTGGTTGGGCAATGAACGCCTCTCATGACAAGGAAAATATTCCAGCTCATAGAGTTGTAAATCGAATTGGCTTATTATCAGGCAAAAATCACTTTTTTGGAATTAACTTAATGGAACAATTATTGAAAAGTGAAGGAATTGATGTGAAAAACAATCAAGTTGTGAATTTTAAAATTATTTTCTGGGATCCCTCCATAGAATTACAATAATTTACTTTGTTAAGCTTATATTTGTTAATAAATTATTTTGTTTTGAGACCTAATAAGGATAAAATTTTAAACCTTTTAAAGAATATTCATTTAAATAATGAAAAGCATGACATTGTTACTAACAATTCTGTTAGTAATGTTGTTGTATTTGATAATGAAATATTAATTGATTTAAAAATTTTAAACCCAACGCTACAGTCTAAAAACAAAGTTAAAACATTAATAAATAATGTTTTAAAGAAAGAGTTTGAAAATAATTTTGCAATAAAAATTAATTTTATAGTAACTCTTCCTAAAAAGAAAACAATTTTAAATGACGATAAAGTCTTAGCTAATGTTCAAAATATTATAGCTATTTCATCTGGAAAAGGAGGTGTTGGTAAATCAACAGTTACAGCTAATCTAGCTATTTCTTTAAATCAAATGGGTTTTTCAGTGGGAATTTTAGATGCAGATATATATGGGCCATCAATTCCGGTCATGTTTGATGTTAATGAAAAAAAACCTCTGGCTTCAAATGTTAACGGTAAATCTAAAATGAAGCCTGTAGAGAATTATGGAATTAAAATTTTATCTATTGGGTTTTTTACTAGAATGGATCAGGCAGTAATTTGGAGAGGTCCGATGGCATCAAAGGCATTAAATCAAATGATTTTTGATGCTGACTGGGGAGAATTAGATTTCTTGTTAATTGATCTTCCACCTGGAACTGGAGATATTCATTTAAGTATCATGCAATCTTTACCAATTTCTGGTTCTGTGGTGGTTAGCACACCTCAAAATGTTGCTTTAATTGATGCAAGAAAAGGGGTTTCCATGTTTAAACAAGAAAATATTAATGTTCCAGTTTTGGGGATTATAGAAAATATGGCTTATTTTACACCTGAAGAACTTCCTAAAAATAAATATTATTTATTTGGTAAAGAAGGAGCTAAAAATTTATCAACAGATCTAAAAGTACCTTTCTTAGGAGAAGTTCCTTTAATTCAAAATATCAGGGAAGCTGGAGATATAGGAAGGCCGGCATCCCTTCAAGAGAGTAAAATTATAAATGATATTTTCAATAAAATATCAAAAAATATGATTTCTGAACTTTTGATAAGAAATGAAAAGCTTCCTGCTACTGAGGTTATTAAAATAAAAACTATGTCAGGTTGTTCTGCAATTAAATAAACATTATGAAAAAAGAGTTATTAAAGAAAAAAGTAGAATTAGCATTAGATGAAATTAGACCTTTCCTCTTGTCTGATGGTGGTGATATTTCATTATTATCAATTGATCAAAACATTGTGAAAGTTCAGTTGATGGGAAATTGTGTTAGCTGTTCAGTTAATCAAATGACTTTGAAAAATGGGGTGGAAATGACAATCAAAAAACATGCTCCCCAAATAAAAGAGGTTATTAGCGTAGAATAGGTAAATGAATATAATAAAAACCGACATTTTAATAATTGGTGGCGGACCCACCGGACTATTTACTGTTTTTGAAGCAGGCTTATTGGGTCTTAAATGTCATATAATTGACGCATTAGCAAAGCCAGGGGGGCAATGTTCAGAAATATATCCCAAAAAACCAATATTTGATATTCCAGGAATTCCTGAAATCTTAGCTGGAAAATTAGTAGAAGATTTATTAGAGCAAATTAAACCTTTTAGTCCTGGCTACACTTTAGCAGAATCAGCTGAAAAATTAGAAAAACAAGATGATGATTCTTTTAATGTAGTTACAAATAAGGGGACTATTCATAATGCCAAAGTTGTAGCTATAGCTGGTGGATTAGGCAGTTTTGAGCCTAGAAAACCTCTTATAAATAATATTGAAAAGTTTGAAGGAAAAGGTTTGGAATATATGATTAAAGATCCTGAATTTTTTAAAAATAAAAATGTTGTTATTTCAGGGGGAGGAGACTCTGCTTTAGATTGGACTATTGAATTACAAAAGATTGCTAAAAAAGTGACACTGATTCATAGAAGAAGGGAGTTTAGAGGGGCAATAGATTCAGTAGAAAAAATTCAAAAATTAAAAAATGAGTCATTAATTGATGTGATCACTCCTGCTGAGGTTATTGCATTAAACGGAGACTCCAAATTAAATAGTGTTAAGCTTAAAATTAACGATAAAGAAAAAACAATAAGTACAGATTTTTTTGTCCCACTTTTTGGACTGATTCCCAAATTAGGTGAAATCGCAAACTGGGGTCTTAAAATTGAAAAAAATTCAATTTGTGTTAATAATGCTTTAGATTATCAAACAAATGTTCCAGGTATTTTTGCTATTGGTGATGTGAATACATACCCAGGAAAACTAAAATTAATATTATGTGGTTTTCATGAAGCTACTTTGATGTGTCAGGCTGCTTTTAAAATTATATATCCTGAAAAAAAGAATATACTTAGGTACACTACAGTTTCAGGTGTAAACGGATTTGATGGGTCAACAAGAAAATCTGATAGTACTATTATTAAATCAATTGATTAATAGATGATTAATGATTTTATATATAATTCAAAAAAAATTAAAAATATTGAAGGAATCTGTGAATGGAGATCTCCAAGTAATATTGCTTTAATAAAATATTGGGGGAAAAAACAAAACCAAATTCCATTAAACCCCTCTTTAAGTATAACTTTAACAAATTGCTTTTCACAAACAAAAGTTTCATATAAATCAAGAACTGAAAGTGGTGAAAATTTTGTTTTTTTATTTGAAGGAAACTTAAAGCCAAGTTTTGAGAAAAAGTTATTTCAATTTTTTAAAAGAATTTATAAGTATTGTCCTTATTTATCCTTTTTGGATTTGAAAATAGAGTCAAGTAATTCATTTCCACATAGCAGTGGAATTGCTTCTTCAGCTTCTTCATATAGCGCTTTATCTCTCTGTATAATGGATATAGAAAAAGATTTAAACCCCTTAATTGATGATCAGTATTTTTTTGAAAAAGCTTCGTTCATAGCTAGACTTGGATCGGGTAGTGCATCCAGAAGTATTATAGGATCTTTTTCTATTTGGGGCAATAATCATTTTTTTCAAAAAAGCAGTGATTATTATGCAATAAAATATCCCAATAAAATTCATAATGCCTTTAATGAAATTTGTGACTCCGTTCTTATAGTTGATAAAGGTAAAAAAGAGGTTTCAAGTACAATTGGGCATCAGTTGATGGAAGGTCATTCTTTTTCTAATGATCGCCTAAACCAAGTTGAAATTAATATGGGTAAATTAAAAAATGCTCTTGAAAATGGTGATTACAACACCTTTATTGAAATTGTTGAATTAGAAGCACTTTCGTTACACGCTATGATGATGACTTCTAGTCCATATTTTATTTTGATAAAACCCAACACTCTTCACATCATTAGTTTGATTTGGGATCATAGAAAAAAAAATCAATCAAAAATTTGTTTTACGCTTGATGCTGGTGCTAATATTCACCTGTTGTACCCAAAAATAGAATTTGACTCAGTACAAGAATTCATCATTACTAAATTATCTCCTTTTTGCGAATCAAATCAATTTATAAATGATATGATTGGCAATGGTCCATTTAAATTGTAATTTTACAAAATGAAAGCACCCTTGTTTTTTTCGAAAATCTTACTTTTTGGAGAATATGGTATTATCAAAAATTCTAAAGGTTTGTCAATTCCCTACAATTTTTATAAAGGTGGTTTGAAACTTGGAGATATTAACTCTGATTCCATTAAAGACTCTAATGAAAGTCTTCAATTATTTAGAGATTTTTTAAGAGAAACAGATAGTTCAATTGTAACTTTTGATTTCAAAAAAATGGATAAAGATTTGTCAGAAGGAATGTATTTTGACAGTACAATTCCACAAGGTTATGGTGTAGGTAGTAGCGGTGCTTTGGTAGCAGCTTTTTATGATCGTTATGCAGAAAATAAATTTACTATCCTAGAAAATTTAACAAGAGATAAAATATTAATATTAAAAAATATTTTTTCAACAATGGAATCCTATTTTCATGGAAAATCATCTGGTTTAGATCCGTTAAATAGTTACTTAAGTCTTCCTATATTAATTCATTCAAAAAATAAAATAGAAACCACCGGCCTTCCTCTTCAATCATCTATTGGAAAAGGAGCTGTATTTTTGTTGGATAGTGGTGAATCAAGTGAAACTGCACCAATGGTTGATATTTTTTTTAAATCAATGAAAAATAAAAATTACAATAAAATAATCAGAGAGGATTTTATTAGAATTACTGATTCTTGTGTTGACGATTTTTTATCAGGAGATTTTAAATCCTTATTCCTTGATATTAAAAAATTATCTCAGGTTGTTCTAGATAATTTTAAACCTATGATTCCTAAAAACTTCCATAACTTGTGGGCTAAGGGAATTGAATCAAACGATTATTTTTTAAAACTTTGTGGATCTGGAGGAGGAGGTTATATTTTAGGCTTCTCTGAAGATTTTGAAAAAGCAAAATCTGTTTTAAAAGATTACAAATTGGAAGTGGTATATAACTTTTAATTCTAATGGCCGAATTTTTAATAAGAAAAAAGTTTTTATTAAAAATACTAAGTTTATTTTCGCTGACAAGAGGTTATAATATAATTTTTATAATTTTCGCACAGTTTGTTTCTTCAATTTTTATTTTTTCCAACTCAGACAATATTTTAGATGTATTATTTGATGTAAATATTTGGTTTATAATTTTGTCTACCTCAACATCTATTTCAGCTGGTTATATAATTAATAATTTTTATGATTCAGAAAAAGATTTGATCAATAGACCTTTGAAAACAATTTTAGAAAATGAAATTTCTGGGAGGACCAAGTTAATTGCATATACTTTACTTAATTTTTGTACTTTATTATTTTCTTTATTAGTTTCTCTAAAAGCACTAATTTTTTTTAGCTTTTATACTTTTGGAATTTTTATTTATTCCATTAAATTAAGTAAGTATTTATTTATTGGAAATTTTCTTTCAGTCATATTAGTAATTACGCCTTTTTTTGCAATTACTGTTTATTATAAAAATTTTTCCCTGGAAATTTTAACTCATGCTATTTTTCTTTTTTTTGTGATTTTAATTAAAGAATTAATTAAAGATTTAGAAAATTTAAAAGGTGATTTTACAATGAAATATAGAACTATCCCAGTAATTTATGGTGAAAATTTGACAAAATCTTATATAACAATGTATGTGTTTTTTGTAATTGCCACATGCTTAAATTTAATTATAAATTATGATATCTCTTTAATGATTTATTATTATGTGCTTTCTATTCCTTTTTTTCTATTCTTTATTGGTTTTTTATGGAAATTTCAAAATATAAATCATTATCAAAAATTACATAATTCTTTAAAGGTTATTATTACATTGGGTCTTTTTAGTATTATCTTACATGGATATTAATTTCATATTATGTCATCTCAAAACCTGATAAGGTTAAATAAATTTATTGCAAATTCAGGGATTTGTAATAGAAGGGAAGCTGATAATTATATTTCAGACGGAAGGGTTACGGTAAACAATAAAATTATCAATAAATTAGGTTCTAAAGTGTCTTTAAAAGACAGTATCAGATTTGATGGAAGAGAGGTTTTTCCTGTAAAAATGAAGTATTTGGTTTTAAACAAACCTAAAGGTTTCCATTGTATATCTCAAAAGGCAAATAATAAAACAATTTTTTCTCTTTTATCTTCAATAGATGAAATAAAGGGGATTGTTTCTTTAGATTTTTTAAAAGAAAATTATTTGGGATTGATTATACTTTCTAATGATGTTAAATTTATGAATCAAATAAATTTAAAAAGAAAATCAATAAAACAAATTTTTCATTTAAAACTTGATAAGAATTTTTTAAAAAAAGACTTAGAATTAATAATGAATTTTGAAGAAAAATTCAAATTAAAAATTAAATCAATTAGTTATGTTGATCGAGCAGAAAGGAATGAGATTGGTGTAGAATTGTTTTTAGATTCTATTAAACATTTAGAAAAGCTTTTTTTAGAGCTCAATTATAAGATAATATCTTGTGATAGAGTTCTTTTTTCATGTTTAACTAAGAAGGATTTAACAAGAGGACAGTGGAGAGATCTTACTAAACAAGAAATAATTAATTTACAATCTTTTTAGTTCCTAGTAGCCCAAGTAAACCCCCTAGTCAACAAACGCCAAGCATCTGGATGTTTTTCAAATTCCATAGGGTCATGACCGATTGATGTGTAAAAAATTTTTCCTTTATCGAATGTTTTTTTCCAAGCAACTGGCATAACAACGCCATCAATCCAAGAAAAGAAGTCATAAGTAAATGTCGTATTTGCAATGATTTCAATATTTGGATCATAATGAACATACCATTGTTCTGAATAAATCTCAAAGTCGTTTAGTCCTTTAGTCAACTCATTATCTAAAAAGTTAACTTTAAAATTAACTTTACCACCAGGGTGTGAAACCCACTGACCACCAATCATAAATTGGTAATTCGGATTATTTCTAAATGAATCACCAAGGCCTCCGTGAGCGCCAGCAATACCAACTCCATTGCTTACGGCTTTAATTAAATTACTTGCTCCTTTTCCACTAATTTCCCCCATAGTTATTGATTGAATAATTAAATCGTATTTAATTAATTCCTCGTAGTTATCATACACCTCAACACCATTATATATTTTATAATTGGATTTTTGAGAAATTAACCATTTCTCAACTAAATTTGCAAAAACTTCAGGTTGGTGACCATCCCAACCTCCCCAAACAACTAAAACATTTTTATCCTCCATAGATTGAGAATAAATAAAGTTTTGAGTAATAATTAAGATTACTAAAACCGTAATAATTTTTTTCATACTGATTGAATTTTTTAGTATCTAAATACATCACTAATATAAGATTTGAAAATTGAATTTTAATTAATCTATGAATTAAATTATTTCAAAGAATTAAACTCATATTATATCTTTTTTTTTAATTTTTTGAAAAATTAATTTATATCTTATTGAAGTGAAAAAAAGCAGAAGAAATTTTATAAAAAAATCAAGTTTATTTGGAACCGGATTTTTTATAGTACCTAGAAAAGTTTTAGGCGGGAATGGTTTTATAGCTCCTAGCGATCAATTGAATATTGCCTCAATTGGTTCTGGTGGTAAAGGAAGTGACATTCAAGGTTCTTGGGCTTCAAACGATCGAGTAGTAGCTTTGTGTGATGTTCACCCCACTGGAAAACATGGAGTAATTCAATCTAGAACAAAATATCCAAAAGCTAACTTTTACACTGATTTTAATGAACTTTTAGACAAAGAAAGAGATTTAGATGCGGTTACTATTAGTACACCTGATCATACTCATGGAGTTATAGGAAATAGAGCTATGAATAAAGGATTACATGTTTATATTCAAAAACCATTGACTCATAATATTGAGGAAGCTAGACAACTAACAAATACAGCCAAAAAAAATAAAGTTGTAACTCAAATGGGAAATCAAGGAGGGTCATGTATTGGAGTAAATAAGGTAAATGAATGGGTAGATCAGAAAATGATAGGAGATATAGAAAAGGTTTTTGCATGGACAGATAGACCTGTATGGCCACAAGGATTTAAGATGCCAGAAGAATCCTCTTCTTCTCCAAAAGATCTAGAATGGGATCTTTGGTTAGGACCTGCCAAATACAGAGGATACAGACCAGAATTCCATCCTTTTAATTGGAGAGGCTGGTGGGATTATGGTACGGGTGCTTTAGGGGATATGGGTTGTCATATTTTAGATGTTCCGGTTAAAACATTGAATTTGGGATATCCTAAAGATGTTGAATGTAGTGTTGCAAAAATTTATCAAAAAATGTGGAGTCCAAATTATTACCCTGAGGGACCTCCAGCTGCTTCGCTAGTTACTTTACATTTTGAAAAAACAAACAAAACCAATTCTGATGTAGAATTAATTTGGATGGATGGAGGAATTATTCCACCAAGACCAGAAATTATTCCTAGTGAAGATTATTTAGGAGAAAAAGGTAATACCAATGGAGTTTTAATAATTGGAAAAGAAGGAGTTATTAGCTGTGGAGTATATGGACTGAACCCAAAACTTTATAGAAAAGGAGAGAAAACATTACATCTAAATACTGACATGATTTACAATAAAAAAAGTGATTTAGATCATCTACATCACATTGAATGGATAGAGGCTTGTAAAGCGGGTTATAAAAGTAAAGAGTATGATAAATTGACTGCACCTATAGAATATTCAGGGCCTTTTACTGAAATAGTTTTAATGGGAAATCTTGCTTTAAGGAGCTACATGATTAAAGACGGAAAAGATTTTATTGGAAGAAAAAAACTCATTTGGGACGGAAAAAATACTAGAATTACAAATTTTGATTTGGCAAATCAATTTGTGGGTAGAGATAGAAGAGAAGGATGGGATTTGTAAAACTTTTTTAACCAAATCTCTTAGGGTGTCAATGTAGTATTTTTGTCTTAAATATTTGATTGAGATTAACTAATATAAATTTATATTTACATTATGAAAAAAACACATTACTTATTTATTATTTCCTTTTTAATTTTAAGCTGTAACAATACTTCAAAAAAAACTACAAAATCTATTCCTATAGAAAATCTAATGGAAACTAATGCTAATGAAAAATGGGTTTCTTTAATTCAGGATAACACTATGGACGGATGGCATTATTATCAAGATGATGGTAACAAAACAGGTTGGGATATAAAAGATGGCGTTCTAACTTTTACATCTGCTAATGCCTCTGGTGAAGGAGATAAAAGTCTTGTCAGTGATAAAGAATACACAAGCTTTAAAATTCATTTAGAATGGAAAGTAAGTTCTATGTCTAATAGCGGATTTTTTTGGGGGGTTAAAGAAGATATGAAATACGAATTTCCTTATGTAACTGGACCTGAAATTCAAATTTTAGACCCTGAAGTTCCTGATGGACCTCTAACTCAAGCAGGCGCATTGTATGGAATGATAGCGCCATCCAAATGGGTCACGAAACCTGCTGGAGAATGGAACTCTTATGATATAACAATTAATCATAACTCAAATAACGGAGTAGTTGTTCACAATGGAACAAAAATTGTTGAATTTCCGCTCAGTGGAGAAGAATGGGATGCAATGGTAGCACCAACTAAGTTTAATAATTGTGATGAAAAGCCATGGCAAAATTGTGATTTTGGAAAATTTAAGACAGGAAAAATTTCTATTCAAGATCATCCTGGTGTTATTTCATTTAGAAACATCAAAATTTTAGAATTATAAATTTTTTACATCTAACTATAGATATAAATAATTGATATAGTTAATGTTTTTAAAAATGCTTATATAACTTTGAATATCAAATAATACATATGGAGATTAAGGAAAATCCTAAAGAATACGATGTTATAATTGTTGGTTCTGGAGCAGGTGGGGGTATGGCAACAAAGATTTTGTCTGAAGCGGGATTGTCAATAGCTCTTGTTGAGGCAGGTCCATATTATGACCCTGCAAATCCAGAACAAATGACCCAAATGAAGTGGCCGTATGAATCACCTCGAAGAGGAGGAAGTACAACCAGACCTTTTGGTGACTTCGATCAAGCGTATGGTGGATGGGATATTGAAGGAGAGCCTTATTCTCAAGTTGGAGATACAGATTTTAGGTGGTTTAGATCCAGGATGTTAGGAGGAAGAACTAATCATTGGGGGAGAATCTCATTGAGATTTGGCCCTAATGATTTTAAAAAAAAATCAATTGATGGATTAGGTGAAGATTGGCCTATTAGTTATGATGATATAAAGCCTTACTATGATAAAGTTGATAAACTAATCGGAGTTTTTGGAACTAATGAAAATCTTCCAAATGATCCTGATGGATTTTTTCTTCCCCCTCCAAAACCAAGACTTCACGAACTTTTCTATACAAAAGCAGCTAGAAAAAGTAATGTAAAAGTAATACCATCTAGATTATCTGTTCTCACTAAGAGAATTAATAAAGACAGAGGTGTTTGTTTTTATTGTAATCAATGTGCAAGAAGTTGTATGGCTTATGCTGATTTTTCATCTGGATCAGTTTTGATTTTTCCAGCCCAAAAATCTGGAGGCCAAATTGATATGTATGTTAATTCAATGGTTAGGACTGTGACTACAAACTCAGAGGGGAAAGCAACAGGCGTTTCATTTATTAATAAAGAAGATGAAAAAGAATATAAATTAAATGGAAAAGTGGTGGTTTTAGCTGCTTCAGCGTGCAGCTCTGCTAGAATTTTACTAAATTCTAAGAGTAAACAACACCCAAATGGATTAGGTAATAGCAGTGATTTAGTTGGTAAATATTTGCATGATTCAACAGGTGGAGATATGATGGCTTTCATCCCAGAGCTAATTGATAGAAAAACTTATAATGAGGATGGCGTAGGAGGAATGCATGTTTATTCACCTTGGTGGTTAGACAATAAAAATTTAGATTTTGCTCGTGGATATCATATCGAAGTATGGGGAGGATTGGGTGCTCCGTCTTATGGTACAGGTTTTAATGTCAATAGCTTTAATAAGTTTTTTGGGTTAAATAAAGCTGGAGGATATGGAAATGTTCTTAGATCAGATATGAAAAAATATTATGGGTCTACAATAGGTCTTTCAGGAAGAGGTGAATCTATTGCACAAAAAACTAATTATTGTGAAATCGACCCTAAAAAAGTTGATAAATTTGGCGTTCCCGTACTAAGATTTAATTATAAGTGGACGGAAAATGAAATTAAACAAGCTAAGCACATGCAAGATACTTTCGAGGAGGTTATTCACAACATGAATGCTATACCTATGTGGAATAAGCCAGGAAAAGAATCTAACTATGGAATAAACAAACCTGGTTTGATTATACATGAAGTTGGTACCACAAGAATGGGAAATGATCCAAAAAACTCAGTTGTTAATCAGTATGAACAACTTCATGATGTGCCCAATGTATTTGTAGTAGATGCAGGTCCGTTTGTTTCTCAAGCTGATAAAAACCCAACATGGACTATTATGGCTTTAGCGTGGAGAAGTTCTGAATACATAATAGATCAACTAAAAAAACAAAATATTTGATTAATGAAAAGAAGAGATTCAATTAAAAATATTGCTTTGACCTCAATTGGGTTTAGTGTTTTTTTAGAATCATGTTACAATGTTTCTAGAGAAAAAATTACTCGCTCTTTAACCAGGTATGAATATGGGAGAACTAAAGAGGAAAAACTTTATGATGACAAATTATTTGATCAAAAGTTTTTTTCTAATGATGAGCTACTTAGTTTAGATAAAATATGTAACTTAATACTACCTCCAAATGAATATGGATCAATAAGAGATGCGGAAGTTGTTCAATTGATTGAGTTTATGGCAAAAGATATACCAGCATATCAGGAACCATTAAAAAATGGGCTGAAATGGATTGATAAGGAGAGTCAAATAAGATTCGAGAAATTATTTATTGATCTTTCAGAAGAAAATCAAAAGGAAATATTCGATGAAATTGCATATTATGATCCTAATAAAAATATTAGTGATTATTCAGAAGAAATACAGTGGTTCAACCTTGTTAGAAATCTAACTATGACAGGATATTTTACATCAGATGTAGGGATTAAAGAATTGGGTTATAAAGGAAACACCCCAAACGTTTGGGATGGAGTTCCACAGGATGTTTTAGACCAATATGGTTTATCCTACGAAAAAGAGTGGATTGATAAATGTATAGATCAATCGAAAAGAGATGATGTAGCAGTCTGGGATCAGGATGGAAATTTAATTACCTAAAAAGAAAAACCTCTTTTGATTTAAAAGAGGTTTTTATGTGGTACCTCGCAGAATCGAACTGCGGACACAAGGATTTTCAGTCCTTTGCTCTACCAACTGAGCTAAGGTACCAAAGCTAGTTTTTCAGCAGAGCAAATATAATTTGTTTTATGAGAGCAACAAAAAATCATGTAAAAAATCTTCTGTATTTTTATCATTTAATTTTTATCATTTGAATATAGTTTTAGATATTGGTAATAGCCTTTTAAAAGTAGGTATCTTTTTAAATAATGAACTTATTAGTTATTTTGAGTTTAAAAAGAATTATTATAGCCATATTAAACAGCTTTTAGAATCAAATAAAATTTTTTTTTCAATTGTTTCAAATGTTTCTATAACTGACCATAAGTTAACAGGATTATTGAGTGAAAACACAAAATTAATAGAAATTGACTCGAATTTAAAAATCCCATTTAAGAACAAGTATAAAACCAAAAAAACTTTAGGTCATGACAGGTTAGCTCTTGTAAGTTCAGCAGTATTACAATATCCAAAAGAAAATGTATTAATAATTGATTTGGGTTCTTGTATAACATATGATTTTGTTAATTATGATAACGAATATATTGGTGGAGCAATTTCACCGGGTATAAATATGAGATATAGGTCGTTGAATAGTTTTACAGCTAATCTTCCAATTTTACAACCAAAAGATATAAATTTTTTAACAGGAAAAAACACAAAAGAATCTATTCATTCAGGTGTAATTAATGGAATAATAAGTGAATTGGATGGAAGCATAAACCAATATAGAAGCAAATACGAAGAAATTAGGATAATTTTAACAGGCGGCGACTCCAAATTCTTGTCCAAGAAGATAAAAAATAGCATCTTTGCGAATTCAAATTTTCTCCTTTCGGGGCTTAATTTTTTAATTGAACTGAATAAAAAATAATGAAAAAAAGTTTTCTATCCATTTTTTTAATTTTTATTGCATTGCAAGCCTTTAGTCAGTCAGGAAGTTTGTCACCATACTCATTCTATGGAGTTGGGGAAAATACTTTTAAGGGCTCAATGGAGAATAGATCTATGGGAGGCTTAAGTGTTTATAGTGATAGCATTTCGTTAAACTTGTTAAACCCAGCTGCTTATAGTGAGTTAGAACTTGTAAATTATTCTGTTGGGGTTGACTACAGTAATATTAATCTTAAAACTGATAATTCAAATGAAAATGCTACTACAGCGAGTATAAATTATTTATCAGTAGCAGTTCCAACAAAACATCTTGTTTTTGGTTTTGGAATTATTCCAAAGTCATCAGTGGGTTATCTTCTTGAATCAAGCGACGATTCAAAAACTCCCAAAGAGGTAGATAGATATGAAGGAGATGGAGGTGTAAATACTGCATTTCTAACTTTTGGGTTTAAGATTTTTAAAAAAATTAGACTTGGACTTTCTGCTAATTATGATTTTGGAAGCTTGGAGCATTCTAATTCGAGGTTTTTAGAGGGGGTAGAATTATACACAAGAGTCCAAAGTAATTCATCATTGAGTGGAGTTAGTTTTGATTATTCATTACTATTTAGAGAAAAAGTTTCAAAAAATTTAACCTTGCATGCTACTTACATTTTTAAACCAAGTTCGAAACTTAGTTCTAACAACACACAAACACTGTTTACAGTTCCTGGAAGCGGAGGATATGGGGGAGATAATGAAGAAATTGATTTAGCTGCAATTAATTTAGATAAAACAAAAATTACTATTCCAAGTTCAAGCTCTTTTGGATTAGGAATTGGAAAAGAAACTAAGTGGTTTATGGGAGTTGATTATTCGATGACTGATAAAGGAGGCTATGTCAATAAATTATTTAATTTAAAGAATGTAGAATACAAAAAAGGATCAAAAATAGCTTTTGGAGGTTTTTATATTCCAAATTATGATTCTTTTACAAGTTATTTTAGTAGAATAGTGTATAGAGCTGGAATTAGAATCGAAAAAACTGGTCTTCATATTCAAAACCAATCTATTGATGAGTATGGAATTAATTTTGGACTTGGATTACCTTTTCAAGGCTTCCAAAACCTAAATCTTGGATTTGAAGTTGGTAAAAGAGGAACAACAAAGGAAGGGTTAATAGAAGAAAACTTTTTTAGTATTAGGTTAGGAATTACTTTGAACGATCGTTGGTTTGTAAAAAACAAGTATAATTGATAAATTTGGCTTCATTTTTGAGTGATTTAACCTGTAAGTATCTAATTATCAAATACTAAATTTGAAATAAACAAAATGAATAAAATATTTTTTTACATTTTAACATTATTTTTTACTATTAATATTTTTAGTCAGTCTAAAGAAGATTGTTTTTCTAATCTATCAATCTTTGCTGAATATGCTAAAGTCAAGAATTATAATGCTGCTTATGAACCTTGGTTAAAATTAAAAGCTGATTGTCCTGATCTAAATGCAGCAATTTATGTTTACGGAGAAAGAATATTAAAGGATTTTATAAAAAATTCTGAACTTAATGAAAGAGCTAAATTTGAAAATGATTTATTAGATCTCTATGATGAATGGCTTCAATATTTCCCAAAATCAAAATCTGGAAGACAAGAATCAGGTAAAATTTTAGCTATTAAAGCCCAAGCTATGATTGATTTTAAACTAGGTGATAACAATGAGATTTATAAAGTTTATGATCTAGCATTTAAAACAAATCCAGAAAGCTTTACATCTCCCAAAGGATTATATAATTACTTTAAGATTTATTTTAATTTATATAAAGAAGAGAATTCTTCCATCACATTAGAATCTGTATTTGAAAAATATGAAGAATTAACTGAAAAATTTGAATTTGAAATGGGTGTTTATTCCTCTAAATTAGATAATCTTCTCAAGAAAGAGGAAGGTTCTTCACTATTGACTGGAAGAGAATCTAGAAATAAAAGAGTTTATGAAGTTAATATGGTTGCATGCTCTACTTATTTAAATAATTTAAATGCTATCATTGCTAAAGAAGCTACTTGTGAAAACTTAATTCCTCTTTACAGAAAGAATTTTGATAAATTTAAAAATGATCCAGTTTGGATTAATAGAGCTGCAAGCAGAATGGATAGTAAAGATTGTTCAGATGACCCATTATTTGTTGAACTTGTTGAGGCATTACATCAATTGAATCCCTCTGCCAATTCTGCCTATTATTTAGGCCTTCTAAATGATAAGAAAGGGAATTCCAGTGAGGCAATAAAATATTATACTGAATCAATTGATCTAGAAACGGATAATCTTAAAAAAGCTAAAACTTTATATAAAATTGCATTAAAATTTAAAAAATCAGGTCAATATAGTAAGTCAAGAAGTTATGCGAATAAAGCGTTGAATTTTCAACCATCCTTAGGAAGTGCCTACTTGTTGATTTCAAATTTATATGCAGCTAGTGCTAATAATTGTGGAAATACTCAATTTGAAAAAAGAGCAATATATTGGTTAGCAGCAAAAGATGCTAGAAAAGCTGCCTCTGTTGATGCTTCTATTAGAAAAACTGCTATTAAAACCGCTGTCAGTTATGAAGGTAGAGCTCCATCAAAGACAGACATATTTACAGAAGGGAAATCTGGTGAAATCATTTCTATTAAATGTTGGATAGGTAAAAATGTTACTGTACCTTCTTTGTAAATAATGAATGATTTTAAATCAATTATTTTAATTCTATTTTCTCTTTTTATTTCTTGTGAAGATAATTTTCAAGAAATAAAAAAAATAAATAATTATGATAATTTTCCCATTGGAATTGCTGAAGATATAAAGTTAATATATACTGATTCGGCAAAAGTTAAAGCCATTCTAACCTCTCCAGTTCACAAGGATTATACTAATCAAGATTTCCCATATTCTGAATTTCCTGTAGGTATCAAAATTACTTTTTTTGATGAAAATAAAAATGCAACAATTGTTACATCAAATTATGCTGTTACTTACAATAAAACTAATATAGTAGATCTAGTTGGTGATGTTGTAATAAATATTCATGATGGATCTGTTTTAAAAACTTCTCAACTTTTTTGGGATCCTGAGCTTGAATGGTTATTTACGGAAGAGAAATTTAGTTTTAAAAACATAGATTACGATATTATTGCTAAAAGATTAGATGCAAATCGATCATTTACTATATTTAATACTGGCCAACTTGATGGAAAAGTTATGGTAGAAGAAAATGAAAATATAATAAATGAAAATTAGAAAAATATCTGAAATTGTTTATTTGGTAATATTTTTTATTGCTTCAACAGATTATTTATTTGGAACACACGATGATTCAAGCAGAAAAAACATTTTACTGGTTTTTGCTATATTATCTCTATTTATGTTCTTTTTCAGAAGATATTATAGAAAAAAATTTCAAAATAGAAATAAATAATTTCAATGGAATCTCAGATTACAATTATTATAATTTCAATTTTTTTTTCTGCTTTTTTTTCTGGAATGGAAATTGCTTTTATTTCATCTAACAAAATTTATTTAGAAATAGAAAAAAAACAAAATGGTTTTTTTTCGAATATCTTAAAAAAAATAACAAAAAGTCCCTCTAAATTTATTGCAACTATGCTTTTGGGCAATAATATTGCCTTGGTAGTTTACGGATTATATTCTGGCAAACTAATTTTAGAATTATTTTTTCCCAACTTGGATAGTTCAGATTCTTTAGATTTCATTTATATTTTTTATCAAGTTATACTTTCAACATTTGTAATTTTAATTACTGCAGAATTTTTGCCAAAAGTTTTATTTCAAATTTATGCTAACATATTACTGAAATATTTATCATTTCCCTCTTATGTATTTTATATAATATTAAGTCCAGTTACTAATGTTCTTAATTCAATTTCAGATAGTGTTCTTAGTAAATATTTTAAGACAAAAGAAGATGAATTAAGAATAGTGTTTAGTAAAGATGAGCTCGGTGATTATATAAATGAAGAATTGGCAAACGATTCTGTAAAAAAAAATATTGATTCAGAAATTCAAATTTTTCAAAATGCATTAGATTTTTCTAATGTGAAAGCAAGAGAAGTAATGGTTCCAAGAGCTGAAATAGTTTCAGCAGACAGATATAGTAACTCAGATAGTTTAAAGAAAATATTTATAGAAACGGGATTATCTAAAATTTTAATACACCGGGAAAATATTGATCATATTGTTGGTTTTATAAGTTTAATAGATTTGTTCAATGGACCCAAAAATATTAAATCAATTATCCACCCAATCGAATTTATCCCTGAATCTATGTTAATTAATGATGTTCTAAATTTATTGACTAAAAGAAAAAGTATAGCCGTTGTTATAGATGAATATGGAGGCACATCTGGTATTATTACTATTGAAGATATTATTGAAGAATTATTTGGTGAGATTGAAGATGAACACGATTCTCCAAAATTTTAGAAAAAAATTCGATTAAAACTCTTTTCTTTTTTATGCTCGGCTTGAGATTGATTATAAAAGTGATAAATCTAAATTAGATATTCCAGAAAATGATCAATATCAAACCTTAGTAGGATTTGTAGTGCTTAATATTAATGAAATACCTATTTGTATTGAGGTTTTAAATATTTATTCAAATGAATTTATTGTAAGAGAACTTAAAAACACTAAAATAGAAGTTTTAGAAATGAAAATGCCGAATTAAAAGTTAAGGTCTTTTTTTAATTGATAAGGATATTGTATTTTCGTTTGCTACAAAAAAAAAATTATGGCGATTTTAGGAAAAATTAGAGATTTAGGACCTGCAGCATTAATAACGGTTATAGGTTTAGCTCTATTTGCATTTGTTTTTTCAACTGGTAGTGGAAGTATTACAGATATTTTTGACGAACCTAACCAATCTCCAATTGGATTAGTCAATGATGAAGAAATTTCAATTGAGGAATTTAGAGATCAAGTAGATTTTTTTGAAAGAACATATAATTTATCTGGAATGTCTGCTGTTAATAATGTTTGGAACCAAACATTAAGAACATTGATTTTAAAAAATCAATTTGAACTTAGTGGTGTTGATTCTAGTAAAGATCATATTGAATTTATTTTATCTCAAAACCCTAGTTTTAACTCAGATCCAAGATTTTTGAATGATGCAGGAATTTTTGAAATAGATAAGTTTATCGATTTGATTGTTGAACTTAAGACAACAAGTCCAGAATCTTATGAGCAATGGCAAAAACAAGAATTAATTTTTCAAAATCAGTCCAATGAAAAAATTTACTCTGATTTGATTAAATCTGGAGTAAATTTTTCTTTCAAGGACGGAGAATTTGAATATTTTTTGCAAAACGATAGAGTTGATATTGATTATGTTCAGATTCCTTATAATTCAATTCCTGATAGTTTGATAAAACTAAAAAACTCTGATGTTGAAAAATATATTAAATCTAACCAAGATGATTTTAAAGTTGAAGCCACTAGAAATATCGAATATGTTTTATTTGATGAAAATCCATCTTTAGAGGATGAAAATGCAACAAAGAAAATTTTACAAAGTTTGTTATCTGAGAAAAAAGAATATAATGATGTTTCAAAATTAGAAGAAACTTACCCCAGCTTAACAACTGCTACAAATATTTCAGAATTTGTCAATGAAAACTCTGAAATTAGATTTGATTCTATATATAAGCCCAAAGGTGCTCTACCAAATGATGATGCTAATATTTTATTTAATTTAAACAAGAATCAAACTTATGGACCTTATTTAGATGGCGATTATTTCAAGATTTCTAGAATGTTAGATAAGAAAATTGGCGGAAATGTAAGAGCAAGTCACATTTTAATCGCTTATGATGGATCCAGAGATTCATCTCCTCAAATTACCAGATCTAAATCTGACGCTAAAAAAGAAGCTAATAGAATTTTAAAGTTAGCAAAAAAGAATCCAGATTCTTTTTCGTCATTAGCATTTGAATTTTCTGATGGTCCCTCAAAATCAAACGGAGGTGATCTTGGGTTTTTTCAAGAAGGTAATATGGTTAAACCATTTAATGATTTTGTATTTTCAAGAAGAGTAGGTACTATGGGCCTTGTAGAAACCGATTTTGGTTTTCATGTAATAAATGTTGTAGCAAAAGAGGATGTTGTTCTTCTGGCTTCAATCGCTATAAAAAATATCCCCTCTGATAATACAAGTGATAAAACCTTCAATTTAGCTACAAAGTTTGAAATTAATCTTTCAAAAAATCAAAATTTAAATGCATTAGCTAAAGAAAATAATTATGAAGTTAAATTAGCTAGTGGAATTAAGATTTTAGATGATAATTTACCTGGATTAACTAATCAAAGAAGGTTAGTTCAATGGTTGTTTTCTGATGAAGCAAAAGTAGAGTCTTATAAAAGATTCGATTTAACCAATGGGGGATATTTAATTGCTCAGATAACTAGTATGAAAAACGAAGGTTTATCGTCTGTACAAGACGCCTCTTTTACTGCTGTGCCTAAAGTTAGAAATCAAAAAAAAGCGCAAATGATTATTAAAGAAAATAAAACTATCAAATCATTGTCAGATCTTGCCTCAAAGAATAATACAGAAATTAAAAAAGCCTTAGCTCTAAATCAAAAAAATGCTACAATTAGCGGAGCTGGAAGAGAGCCTCTGTTAGTTGGATATGCATTTGGATTGGAATTAAATGAAATTTCCGACTTTATTATTGGTGAAAATGGTGTTTATAAATTAATAGTGACTAAAAGAGAGAAATCAAGTAAACTAGAAAACTATAAACCATATGCTAATCAATTGTTAGTTCCCGCTAGAGCTAATGTTATTAATGGTGTTTTTCAATCTGCAAAAGAATCTGCTGTAATTACTGATAATAGATTTAAATTTTATTAAAAAATAACAGTTAGAGTTTCTTTAATATATATTACTAAAAATATAAATGAAACCATAAATTTCATTACAACACCTGCAAGCAAACCTATAAGAGTTCCTAATGAAGCTTTCAGTCCCTTTTTAAACTCTATATTATTAATTAATTCACCTGAAAGAGCTCCAATAAAAGGACCAACTATAATTCCAATAGGTCCCATAAAAAATCCTATAAATAATCCAATAGTGGCACCTATCAATCCTTGTTTAGTTCCTCCAAGTTTTTTTAAACTAATTAATGGTATTATCATATCCAAAATAAAAACTGAGATTGCTATTAAAAAAGTTGCTAAAAGAAAAGAAAAATTTAAATCAACAGTTGATGTTAAATTTAAAAATACCAATCCAACCCAACTAGTAATTGGTCCTGGAATGATTGGTATAAAACTTCCTATTAATCCAATTAAACAAAGTAATAAGCCAATTATTAAAAACAATAAATCCATGAAATCGATTAAAATAGTAAAATATAAATCTGAATTTTTGTAATTTACATCAATGATGAAAATAATAAATTTTTTTATTATAATATTTTTTATTTCAGGCTGTAACGAGGATTATTCTAAAAAACAAATAGAGATTCCATCAACAATAACTAATTGGAATATAAATGATGAACCCCCATCAATTGAATTATGTGATCAATTTGATTCGGAATTAAAAAGAAGCACTTGCTTTCAAGAAACACTACTAAAACTAGTTTACAAGAACATTGATATTAGTGAAGTTATAGTAGAAAAAAATTTAAATGATACTTTAGTCATCTCGCTGTTGATTGATAAAAATGGAAAAATTTCATATAATAGTTCAATAATTAATTCGGATATTAAAAAGTATATACCTTCGATTGAGACTATATTGATTAAAGCCATTAAAAATCTGCCAAATATATTACCAGCTACTAAAACTAATATTGGAGTTCCTGTTAGCTCTAGTTTTGATTTACCCTTAATATTGAAAACTAAATAAATATAAATATTGGAATCAAAAAAAGATAGAATAATTTTAGGAATTGACCCAGGGACTACTATTATGGGTTTTGGTTTAATTAAAGTGGTAGAAAAAAAAATGTTTTTTCTTCAATTAAATGAACTGATATTGAAAAAATATGATGATCATTATTTAAGACTTAAATATATTTTTGAAAGAACCATTGAATTAATTGACAAATACAATCCAGATGAAATAGCCATTGAGGCACCTTTTTTTGGGAAAAATGTTCAGTCAATGTTAAAGCTTGGAAGAGCGCAAGGTGTTGCAATGGCAGCTGGTCTATCAAGAGAGATATCAATAACAGAGTACTCTCCTAAAAAAATTAAGATGGCTATTACTGGAAATGGTAATGCTTCAAAAGAGCAAGTTGCTAAGATGCTACAGAGCTTACTTTCTATTAAGGAATTACCTAAAAATTTAGATTCAACTGATGGGTTAGCCGCCGCTGTATGTCACTTTTATAATTCTAATACTACTATTTCAACTAACAAATATAGTGGATGGTCTTCTTTTGTTAAAAACAACCCTAAAAGATTAAAATAATTTATATTGTCAGGAATATATATTCATATACCTTATTGTAAACAGTCTTGCTACTACTGTAATTTTCATTTTTCAACCTCAACTAAAAATAAGGCTAAAGTGGTTGAAGCTATGTTAAAAGAATTATATATAAAATCACAAAATTATAATGATATTGTGGAAACAATTTACTTTGGGGGAGGAACACCATCTTTTTTAGAAACAGAAGAAATAAACTGTTTAACAGAAGCAGTTTTTAATAATTTTAAAACTGCTTCAAACTTAGAAATTACCCTAGAAGCTAACCCTGATGATTTAACAATTAAGAAATTAAAAGAATTATCCAAGAGTAAAATAAATAGATTAAGTATTGGAGTGCAATCTTTTAACGATCATGATTTAAAAATTATGAACAGAGCTCATAATTCAAAAGATGCCAATCGATGTGTAAAGAATGCAAAAAAGTATTTTGATAATTTATCTATTGACTTAATATACGGAATGCCTGAAAGTACTTTAGAGTCGTGGGAACATAATTTAGATTTAGCTGTTTCTTATAATACTAATCATATTTCATCATATGCATTAACTATAGAACCGAAAACTGCACTTGAAAAATATGTAGAAAAAGGATTAGTAAAATTATTAGATGAAGAGATTGTTTTTAAACAATATAAACTGATGCTTAGAAGATTGTCTAATGAAAATTACATAAATTACGAATTATCAAGTTTTGCTAAAGATGGATATTTTTCTAAAAACAATACTGCTTATTGGTTGAGAAAAAATTATATAGGAATAGGACCTTCTGCTCACAGTTTTGATGGAATTTCAAGAAGTTGGAATATTTCTAATAACAATTTATACCTTAAAGCTATAGAAGAAAATAAAATGTATTACAAAACTGAAAAGTTGACTAAAACTGATCAATATAATGAGTATGTGATGACGGGGTTAAGAACTATTTGGGGTATTTCTCTAGATTTTTTAAAAGATAATTTTGGCACAAAATATCAAAATCATTTTGTTGAAAAGTCTAAGAAATATATTTATTCCAAGCATTTGATATTAAAGAATAACGTAATAAAAACAACTATTGAAGGTAAATTCTTAGCAGATGGTATTGCTTCTGAACTATTTATAGTTAAACTTAATATTTAGACTTATAAAGGTTTGTAAAATGATAGTAGAATTTAGAAATTGTTTCTATACCCATTAAAAAATTAGAAACTCCATAATGTTCATTTGGAGAATGTATAGCATCACTATCTAAACCAAAGCCCATCAAAATAGTTTTACTATCTAGTTCCTTTTCAAATAAGGCAATTATTGGAATACTTCCTCCATCTCTAGTAGGAATAGGCTTCAAATTAAAAACATCTTCATACGCTTTACTTGCAGCCTGAAATCCTATGGTGTTAGTTGGGGCTACATAGGGTTCTCCTCCATGATGTTCAGTAACTTTAGAATTAACTCCCTTTGGCGTGATATTTTTAATATGTTTTGAAAATAAAGAACTTATTTCTCTCCACTTTTGACCAGGAACTAATCTCATGGATATTTTTGCATATGCTTTTGAAGGTAAAACTGTTTTAGAACCCTCATCAGTATAGCCTCCCCAAATTCCGTTTACATCCAATGCTGGCCTAATAGATTGTCTTTCGATTGTGGTGTACCCCAACTCGCCGTATTCATTATCAATTCCAATGGATTCTTTAAACTCATCAATACTGAACGGAATCAATGAACCTGCCTTTTTTTCGTTCTCTGTAGGTTCACATACCTTATCATAAAAACCTGGAATAGTAATTTTATGATTAGTATCATGTAAAGAAGCAATCATTGAGGATAGAATATTTATTGGATTAGCAACTGTACCTCCATAATGTCCTGAATGCAAGTCCCTATTAGGTCCTGTTATTTCAACCTCCATGTAAGAAAGACCCCTAAGTCCTGTCGTGATTGAAGGTATGTTTTTACTAATCATTCCAGTATCAGAAACTAAAATAATATCATTAGAAAGCTTTTCTTTATTGTTTTTTACGAATATCTCAAGATTATTACTTCCCACTTCCTCTTCACCTTCAATCATAAATTTAACATTACAAGGAAGACCATCATGCTTGAGAATAACCTCCAAAGCTTTTACGTGCATGAACATTTGTCCTTTATCATCACAAGCTCCACGTGCAAAAATAGCACCCTCAGGATGAATTTTTGTTTTTTTTATGTAAGGTTCGAATGGGTCCTTATCCCATAAATTTAATGGGTCAACAGGTTGAACATCATAATGACCGTAAACAAGAATAGTTGGAAGATTTTCATCAAATATTTTTTCTCCATAAACAATAGGGTGTCCTGGTGTTTCACATATTTCACAATTATTTAAACCTAAATTTAAAAGGTGTTTTTTAATTAATTCAGCTGCTAACCTCGTGTCAGAATCATTTTCTTTTAGTGCACTTATTGAGGGTATTCTTATCAGTTCGAACAATTCATTTAAAAATCGTTCAGAATTTTTGTCTATATAATCTTTAAACTTTTCCAAGATAATTTTTTTTGTAAATGTAATTAAATATGTTTTTTTGACATAGTAAAATCAATAGGGATATTATAATAATCTTGCTTATATTTGCTTCCCTTCAGCGGGTGTGGTGAAATTGGTAGACACGCTAGACTTAGGATCTAGTGCTTCGCGGCTTGGGGGTTCGAGTCCCTTCACCCGCACACTTTTAAAACCTCAACAATTGTTGAGGTTTTTTTAATTAAAAGTATGTTTCTTAATCCAATTAGAGTTGCCAAACATATTTTAAGTTAAAGTTAATTTATAAAAAATAAAATTCAAATATTTTATAATCTTGGTTTCCAAATTTCATGTAAAGGATCTCCTTTACTACTAAATCCTTTATGATTCCATTCGTTATCAATAATCTCATATTCAAATTCCAATTCAATTCCTGATTTTGAATTATCTCTGGAAAAGAACTCTATGTTTTCTGAATAAACCCCATTTTTAGTTGTGTAAGTTCCGCCACCTGTTCCCATAAATTTTTTTGATTCTGTATTGTATGCGATCCATTGAAATCTTTTTCCTGAAAGTAATTTCATTGTTTTCCTTGGTCCACTAGTGTTTCTTAACTGTTTTTTACCATCCCTTACTCTACCAGCCATCAGCCACGCACCTTTAAGATAACCAGGTAATCCGTCATCAATTCTTTGAAATTCCATATCAGTTCCTACAATTGACATAGTGGTTCCAGTAATTTTGACTTTAAAAGTGACTTCTGACCCAACTCGATCGGGGTTGTTAGTGTCGAATTCTACCTTTTCGGTCATGGTATCTCCCATCAATTTCCATGTTCCACCATTGGAGTTTATGAATTTACCGGATTTTGATTCATAAGTACTTATAGCTTGATAACCATCAGAAAAAATCACAACACTTTTTAACTCCTCTCCGTTTTCAGAATTATGATTTCTTTCCCATGCACCAATAAAGCTTTGTGCATTAGTATTGGTTACTAATAGACTATAAATTATTAAAAAAATTATTTTTTTCATTTTTTTTGTTTTAAATATGTTATTACTTTTTCGGAAGCTCCTATCTTATTTATAATGTATTTATAATTAATTTGCCCCATTTTATCTCTTGCTTTTTTATTATTTATTAAATCGATTAATTCATTTTTAAAAGTATCATAGTTTTTAATACTTATAAATCCTTTTAAATTAATAAGTTCACTCACCTCATGAAATTTTTCAAAATTTTTACCAACTATGACAGGAATCTTGAAAACGGCAGGTTCTAAGGTATTATGAAGGCCAGTATTTCCCATTCCTCCTCCAACATAACCAATATCAGCGTAGCTGTAAACTGAAGTCAATAATCCAATTGAATCAATAAAGATAACTGAGTTTTTACTAGCATTATCTTTATTTAACTCAGACATTAAAATACTTTTCTTTTTTATAAAACTTTTTGCTTTATTAATTTTATTTAAATCAATTTGATGTGGAGCTATTATAAAGCAAATATCATTTTCTTTATAGCTATTTATAAATTTTATAATTATTTCATCATCTTCATTCCAAGTACTACCAGCTACAAAACATTGTTTAGATTTTTTAAATTTATTAAGATATTTAATTTCATTCTTTTGATTGGGTAATTCCAGGACTCTTTCAAATCTAGAGTCTCCCATAACGCTACAATTATTAAAATTATATTTTTTTAATATTTTTTTGGAATCGTTATTTTGAACAAAAAAATGATTAAATGTTTTTAAATTATTTCTCATCCAAAACCCGTAGGGTTTAAAAAACCAATGGTTTTTTCTAAAAACACCAGCCAAAAGATAAGTCGGAGTATTATTTTTTTTTAGATATTTTAAAAAATTAGGCCAAAATTCATATTTAACAAACACGGCAATTTCTGGATTGATTAAATCAATAAATCTCTTAGCGTTATAAGAGGTGTCAATAGGTAAGTAAACGGTTAAATCACTTATTGGATTATTTTTTCTTAAATCATAACCAGATGAGGAAAAAAAAGACAGTACTATTTTATGATCTTTATATAAAGATTTGATTTTTTTAAATACCGGGAGCCCTTGTTCGTATTCTCCGAGAGAAGCCACATGAATCCAAATATATTTTTCATTTTTAGAAATATTTGATTTTAACTTTTTAAATATTTTTTTTCTCTTAATTAAGAAATTAAATACTGTTTTATTAAAATATTTTAAAACATGAAGATGCAGTTGAAATATATTAATTAACAAGTCATATAGGATGTTCATCTAGTATATAATTATACTAAAGTAGTATTTTGTAAATATATTTAATATTAAAGCTTTAGATTTTATTATTTTTAGGCAAAATTATTTTATGAAAAAAATACAGATGGTAGACTTACAGAGTCAATACCAGCATATTAAAGCCAAAGTAGATGATTCTGTAATTAATGTGATGGAAAATGCTTCGTTTATTAATGGACCTTCTGTAAAAAGTTTTCAAAAAAATTTAGAGAATTATTTGAATGTAAAACATGTAATTCCCTGTGCGAATGGTACCGATGCTCTTCAAATAGCTATGATGGGATTAAACTTAAAACCAGGTGATGAGGTAATCACTGTGGATTTCACTTTCGCCGCAACTGTTGAGGTGATAGCTTTATTAAATTTGACCCCAGTTTTAGTTGATGTAGACCTTGATAATTTTAATATTGATTGTAATAAAATAAGAAAAGCTATTACTTCAAAAACTAAAGCTATAGTTCCTGTTCATTTATTCGGACAAGCAGCAAATATGGCAGAAATAATGGAAATTGCTAAGGAACACAATCTCTATGTTATTGAAGATAATGCACAGGCTATTGGATCAGCATATCAATTTAGATCTGGAAAGAAGGTGAAAACAGGAACAATTGGTGATGTAGGAACAACTTCTTTTTTTCCATCAAAAAACCTAGGCTGTTTTGGAGATGGTGGAGCGATTTTTACCAATGACGATGATCTTGCTCATACATTAAGAGGTATTGTAAATCACGGAATGTATAAGCGTTACCATCACGATGTTGTTGGTGTAAATTCAAGACTAGATTCTATCCAAGCCGCAGTTCTCAATGCCAAGTTACCATATTTAGACTCGTACAATAAAGCTCGCCAAAATGCTGCACGTCATTACACATCTGCTTTAAAGAATAATATAGGCTTACTAACTCCAATGGCTGGATATCAGTGCTCTCAAATTTGTGAAAATTGTGATTGCCATGTATTTCATCAATACACTATTCGTATTTTAAATGATAAAAGAGATGGTCTTGCAAAAAAGTTATCAAACTCAAATATTCCTCATGGAATATATTATCCCATTCCATTACATAGACAAAAAGCTTATTTGGATTCAAGATATAATGAAAAGGATTTTTCTAATACTAATCTCTTATGTAAACAAGTTATATCACTCCCAATGCACTCAGAACTAGAATTAGATCAAATTAATTTTATTTGTAAAAAAATAAATGCTTTTTTAAAGTAAGGGAGTTGTAGTTAGTATTTCTCTATTAATTTTTTTAATTAACCCTTGTAAAACTTTTCCAGGACCAATTTCAACAAATTCTGTTGCTCCATCTTTTATCATTTGATTAACACTTTGAGTCCACCTTACAGGGGAGGTTAATTGAGAAATTAAATTTTTTTTAATATTATCTACAGATGTTTCTCCTAACCCATTTACATTTTGATAAATTGGACAAATGGGTGCATTAAATTTAGCCTCATTAATTGCTTTTGTAAGTTCATTTTTAGCCTCAATCATTAGTTCTGAATGAAATGCTCCACCCACAGGTAGAATTATAGCTCTTCTAGCACCCTTTTCAGTGAGTACTTTACAAGCTTGCTCAACAGCATTGTAATCACCAGAAATCACCACTTGTCCTGGACAATTATAATTTGCAGCCACAACTTCCCCATCAATTTTATCACAAACTTCCTCAATAACTTCATTTTCAAGAGCAAGAATCGCAGCCATTGTCCCATTAGTCTTTTCACATGCTTTTTGCATAGCCATTGCTCTTATTGAGACTAATTTTAATCCATCTTCAAAACTTAAAACACCTGCTCCAACGAGAGCAGAAAATTCTCCAAGTGAATGACCTGCTACTTGTTTAGGATTAAATGACCCCCCTAATATTTTTAACATAGCTATTGAATGAATGAAAATTGCAGGTTGTGTGACCTTAGTTTGCATTAAATCTTCATTTGTTCCATTAAACATAATTTTGGAAATATTAAATCCTAATATATCCTCAGCGTTTTTAAACATTTCTTTTAAAACTTTATGTTTTTGGAATAAGTCATAACACATTCCAGTAAACTGCGAGCCCTGACCAGGAAAAACGTATGATTTCATTTGTTATTTTTTATTATATCTAATGAAAGTAAAGTCAAAGTCGTGTTTTTCATCTTTAAATCTTTTCTCACTACTAACTTCATTCCATATTTTATAATCAATTTCTGGGAAAAATGCATCTCCATCTAATTTTGCGTGAACTCTTGTAAGTTCAATTCTATCAGAAATGAGAATGCTTTGACGGTATATCTCTCCTCCACCTATAATAAAGGGCTGATTATCATTTTCTGCTTTTTCTAACGCTTCATGAATAGAATGAACAACAATAGCATCTTTTGCTTCGTAATTATTTTTTCTGGTAATAACAATATTTGTTCTGTTTGGAAGGGCCTTAGGCATAGATTCAAAAGTTTTTCTTCCCATTATAACACAATGACCTTTTGTGAGTTCTTTAAAATGTTTTAAGTCATCAGAAAGATGCCAAATAAGTTTGTTATCATTTCCAATCACGTTATTTTCAGAGGCTGCAGCAATCAAAGTAATACAATTACCAGAATTATTTTGATTAAATATTTCAGATTCTGCTTTAATTCTAGCTTCTTTTTCAAATTCCATTTTTATTTTAGCAATTTTAATCTCTTGTTTAGAAACTAGTTTTTTTATTTGTTTTTCTTCCCAATTTTTGCCCATGAACTTATTGGTTATGAAAACATTATAAGTATGCATCAAGAATAATAAAAACCAAAATGTAATAGCTAAATATGACCAAGGATAATTAAAAAATATAATTTCTTTTTTAAATTCAAATAATAAATTAATAACAAGAAAAGATATATTTCCAAAAATCATTAAAGAAAAATGAAAAAACAAAAACTTTTTTTGTTTAACCCTTTTTTGAGCAGCTTCGATTAGCTTAATTTGATCTTCGTTAATTTTATCGTTTTTCTCTCCTTTAAATGCCATGAATAACAGAATCTTAAAAGGCAAAAGTAATATTTTAAAATATATTATTTATACCTTAATTTTATAATATGAATTTCCCAATTTCTAAAGAATACATATATTTTGATTCTGCTAGATCATCAGGTATGTATCAAGAACTACTAAAATGGAGAAATAATCATGATAATTTATTACTTAAAAAAGGAAGCCAATTAAGAATAAATCATGAAGATTTTGTTGATAATTTTAGAAAGGGGATTGCAAGCTTTTTTCATTCAAGTAAAGCCAACGTTTATATGACTCAAAGTTTCTCAACAGGCTTTAAATCTCTTTTAAATATATTAGATAATAATTTAAATTTTTTGATAATTGAAAATGATTATCCAACTATTGAGCAACAGCTCAAGTTCAATGGTTTTAATTATGATGTAATTGTTAATGCTGATGACTTTGAACAAACTATATTAAATGGGTTAGAGAAATATAAACCGAATGTATTGGTATTGTCTATTGTTCAATATATAAATGGATTATTAGTTGATCTAAATTTCTTAAAAGAAATTAAGATAAAATATCCTAAGCTTTTAATAATAGCTGATGGAACTCAGTTCTGTGGAACAAAAGATTTTAATTTTAAAAACTCCTCTATAGATGTATTGATATCAAGTGGATATAAGTGGCTTTTTAGTGGCTATGGTAATGGATTTTTATTAGTAAAAAAAAAAATTGTTCAAGATTATTTAAATGTAGAATCAAAAAAATTTGCGGAAAAATCTTTTTCTTTAGCTTTTGAACCAGGAAATATTGATACTCTTAATTTTGGAAGTCTTTTATTTTCAATTAATAAAATTTCTGAATATGGTATTTTTAAAATAGAAAATAGACTTAACTTATTATCCAATTACGCAAAGAAAAAATTTATTGAAAAAAACCTTCTTGATAAACAAATTTTAAATAGGAAAGAACATTCTAATATTTTTAATCTAAGGGGAGGAATAAAAATTTTTAACAGACTGATTGAAAATAAAATTATTTGTTCCATCAGAGGAAATGGAATCAGGGTAAGTTTCAACATTTACAATCAAGAAAAAGAAATAGATTATTTACTAACTTTTTTCAAATAAAATTATTCAATTAAAATGAAAGTAGATGTACCTGAATCTGAGGAACTTCCATGATTATCTTTCGTAACAACTCTCCAATAATATGTTCCAGGTTCATTTAAAGCGACTGTTTTTTTGGAAGCTGTGTAATTTGATGTGTTTCGAGTTGAAGCATCTTTTTTATCTAAATAGATATCAAACTTATGAGTGTCTGACGTATCTACATCAGAAAAAGACCAAGATAATTGAATGTTTCCCACTGTTAGTGTGGCACCTGGCTTAGGAGCAAGAATGTCAGCCGGAAATGGCGCGTGATTTTTTTGAGGAGTTCCTGACAAATAAAATTTCCATTTTGCACTACTAGCCGTTGATGTACTAGTGTTAGTTGAGATAATATACCAAGAATAAGGAAAGCCTTTTGTCAAAGTTATTTCAACACTTGTATCTGTAGTCGTTTGTGACATACTTTCTTGTGTTAATAGGTTTTTAACTACAATAGTATAAGAAGTAGTATCATCAGACTTATTCCACTCAAACTTAACAGCATCAACTTCTAAACACTCTGAATTATTAGCTGGTTTAGAAAGTGTAGCAGCTTTAGGAGCAATTGGCCCAGGTGGATCACCTCCACCATTATTACCCCCATTATTACCTTCGTCTCCTCCACTTCCTCCACAAGACATTAATAAAATTGAAAAAATTAGAACTATTGATTTGAGTGTTATATTTTTCATTCTCTAATTACTTTAATTGATTTTTTAATTGTTTCTGAGTCCACTTTCAGAATATACATTCCTGACTTGACGTCA
>QOPV01000016.1 GCA_003331265.1 Cryomorphaceae bacterium
AAAATATTGTTAGAAAACAACAAATATGTAAACTGGTATTTAAGAAACGAGGAAACAATTGAATTTATTAAAAAGTTTAAAAAAAATCCTAATTATTTAAGAGCTCTAAATATTGACACCTCTAAAACAAAGCTTAGCTCTTCTATCGAAAAAACAGTAAAAAATTCTACAATAATAATATTGGCAATTCCATCCCCTTTTTTAGATTCTGAATTAAAAAAAATTAAATCCTCATTAAATAAAAAAACTATTTTTTCTGCTTTAAAAGGTGTCGTTCCACAAACACATTTGATAGTAAGTGAGCATTTGAATAAAATCTACAATGTTCCTTTTTCAAAAATTGGAATAATTACTGGCCCATGTCATGCTGAAGAGGTTGCTCTTGAAAAATTATCATACTTAACTGTAGCTTGTAAAAATTCGGAGATTGGAAAATTTATGAAACATTCATTAGGCACAAAATTCATCAGAGTTAAAATATCAAATGATATAAAAGGTGTTGAATATGCTGCTATGTTAAAAAATGTTTATGCTTTAGTTGTCGGAATTTCTCATGGCCTTGGATATGGCGATAATTTTCAAAGTGTTTTAATAAGTAACTCCTTAAGAGAAATGAAAAGTTTTATAAAAATCATCTATAAAATAAAAAGAGATATTAACGATACTGAATATTTGGGAGACTTACTTGTAACTTCCTACTCTGCTTTTAGCAGAAATAGAACTCTTGGCAATATGCTTGGAAAAGGATACTCTCTTAAGGCAGCAATTTCAGAAATGTCTATGATTTCTGAAGGATATTATGCAACTAAAAATGCATATGAAATTGGTTTAGAAAATAAAATTGAATTTGACATTATAAATACTGCATATAATATATTATATCAAAACTATAGCCCAAAAAAATCCATGAAAATTCTAGCAGATAAATTAAATTGACTTTTTAAATTGACTTAAAAATCTTGAGTCATTTTCATATAAAATTCTTATATCTTCAATTTGATATAATAACATTACTATTCTTTCTATACCCATCCCAAAAGCAAACCCAGAATAATCATTTGAATCAATTTTACAGTTTTCTAACACATTGGGATCTACCATACCACACCCCATTATTTCTAACCAGCCAGTACCTTTGGTGATTCTATAATCAGTTTCTGAGTTTAGCCCCCAATAAATATCAACTTCAGCACTTGGCTCAGTAAAAGGAAAATAAGATGGACGCAATCTAATTTTAGATTTTCCAAAAAGTTCATTTGTAAAATAAATCAATGTTTGTTTTAAATCTGAAAAAGAAACTTTTTTATCAATATACAAACCCTCAATTTGATGAAAAAAACAATGAGACCTCGCGGATATATCTTCATTTCTATATACTCTTCCTGGAGATATAGTTCGTATTGGAGGCTTATTATTTTCCATATGACGAATTTGAACTGACGAGGTATGTGTTCTTAACAATAAATCCGGGGATTTGCTAATAAAAAATGTATCCTGCATGTCTCTAGCGGGATGATGTTCTGGTAAATTTAGTGCAGTAAAATTATGCCAATCATCCTCTATCTCCGGACCTTCTGAAATATTAAAACCAATCTTACTAAAGATATCAATTATTTTATCCCTTATAATTGAAATGGGGTGCCTAGAACCTAATTCTAAAACAGACAATGGCCTTGTCAAGTCTTCTTTTTTATTGTTAGATTTTTCATTTGAGCTGAACTTAGACTTAAAATTTTCTAACTTATTAATTGTAACTTTTTTTAATTCATTTATAGCTAATCCATATGCTTTTTTGTCTGAACTATCTACTTTTTTGAATTCAGAAAAGAAATAATTTATATGTCCTTTTTTACCTAAAAAGTTTATTCTAAATTCTTCAAAACTTTTTTGATCTTTTGGCTTAAAAGCTACTACTTCTTTTATTTTTTTTTCAATCTCTGATATCATCATTAAAAATATTATTCAAAAATAAGGTTTTAACTATTGTATTAATTGTTTTTGGGTAAAATAATTTATTATTGCCTCTTTCATTAATAATGTTTGCTCGCCAGATTTTAAATTAGGAAGTTTTGTTAAAGACTTATAGTGTGGCCACCCATCTTCATCTGTATAATTGAACTGGTAGTAACCTAATGGCTCTAATAATCTACAAATAGCAATGTGCATTAAATCAATTTTTTGATCTTTTCTAAATTTATAATTTGTGTCCCCAAATTCTTGTAAACCTATTAAAAAAATCACCCCTTCAATATCTAAATCTTGACCATCGTTGAACTTATTGCTTAATAATTTTACTATTTCATCCCATTTTCTTTTTAAACTTATTTCTTTCTTCATTATTAATTCAATTACAGATAAACAATATACTTATATTTGTAAAAAAAATATTGAATTACTTAGATATTTTTATTGCTTGTTTGTTAGTCTTTGGATTTTTTAGAGGCTACAGCAAAGGTCTTGTAATAGAGCTCTCATCAATAATTGGATTAATTTTAGGGGTATATGGTTCAATAAAGTTTTCGGATTTTACTTTTTTGTTTTTTTCTAAGAACTTTCCTGAAATAATTGAAAGTATTAATGAAAATTATATTAAAATTGCCTCTTTTGTTTTTACTTTTTTGTTAATCATAGTACTTATTTCAATCATTGGAAAAGGATTAACCAAACTTCTTAAAATGATTTTTTTAGGATTTATTAATAAACTTTTAGGAGGATTTTTTGGGACCTTTAAATTTACATTATTACTGTCATTATGCTTGTTGTTCTTTGAAAATTTAAATTCCTCTATTAATCTATTTGACACTTCTCTTTTAAATTCGTCTTTTTTTTATGAACCAATAAAAGAAGTGGGAGATAAGCTTATTGGAGTTTTTAATTCAAATAAAGAATCAATCAATTTTTTTAATTGACTGGGACTCAATCCAACCTGTATTTCCATCTGAAATTTGTATTAGAGTCCATTCATTCAATTCTTCTTTTACAATAACTTTTGTGCCTTCATGTAAATTAAATAATATATCACTCCTATAATTAGGCTCAGTTCTAAAATCTATTTTATTTTCAAAAATTATCGCACTAATAATATTTTTTTCATTTTCATGTCGATTTATCCCATTAAAAATAAAAAAAATAAAAAGTGCCATAAGGAGAGCTGAAAGGGTAAAGTAATTTTTCTTTGCTCTGGTTCTAGTATTAAAATAATAAAGGAAAAAAGTGCCTGTAAAAAGAAATAAAAATACAATCCCAAAGAACAACCATTGGTTAATGGTCAAAGCATTTGATATTGAATTAAAAAATTCTGAAACCTGATTAACCGGTAATTTATCTATTTTATCTACTAACATGTTTTGAGAGAAAGATAAATTATTTAAAACGTCCTTATCATTTGGATTTAATTTTAATGCTTTCTCAAAATAATATATACTATTTGCTAAGTCGTTTATTTTATAATAAGAGTTTCCTAAATTAAAATATAAAGCATCTGAGTGTTCCCCGTTTTCAATTATTAATTTAAACTGACTTATTGCCTCTGAATATTTTCCTTGATTGTATAGATCTAAGCCGCTATTAAAGTATGTCAGGTTATTAGTTTGTGATATCCCAAACAAAGAACTTAGAAGATAAATTATTAGAATTAACTTTTTCATTTTTAAATCTGTTTGTCAATTTCTGAAATTACTTTTACTGCATTTTCATAATCATTACTAATGGCAACATTTGTTGATGGCGTATATCGTGCATACTCACAATTTTCAATTAACTTAATAAATGAATTGATTGATTCATTTTGAATATTTTTTTCTCTCATTAATATAATTATCTTTTCTTTTGTATAATCAGAGGTTTCAATTGAAAGTTTAGATTTTAAAAAATTATGCAAAGCCTTTTCTAATGAAATATAAAAAACATCTTTCTTTAATAAATTAATTTTTGCTTCAGATAAATATTTTTTGGCCAACTTATTTGCTCTTCTTGACTTAAATCCATTAATGTCAGACGATAAAGTTTTTTTGGACTTAAAAAATAAGAGAATAACAATAATAATTCCTATCGGAATAAAAATAAGTAAGTAGAAATTAGTAGAATAAATAAAATCTTTCGATTCTAATGAAATTAAATTTGACTTAGTTTTTAAAAACTTAAATTGCCCTTTAGAAATAGGAATGTTATTTGAGGGTGATACAGTTAAATTATTTTGATTAAAAGATGACGGACCTTCTAATACATTTATGATAATTTCTTTAGAGAAAATAGATTTATAAGACTTTGTTTCTGGATTAAAATACACAAATTCAACAGGGTTTATAGGATATTTCCCTTTAAACTGTGGAACTAAGGTGTAGGTGTCAGAAATATTTCCATACATTCCTTTAGTATTTGTTTTTACATTTTCTTTATATTCCGGGTCGTATTTTTCAAGTGAATTTGGTGTCTCTAAACCAGGAATAGAAAATAATTTCAAGTTTCCTTCTCCATTTACCTTTAGAGTTGCTTGAAGGGATTCGCTAGCATTTAGCTCTGTTTTAGTACTTGTTAATTCAATATCAAAAACACCTACAGCCCCAGAAAAATTTTCGGGAGCGTCGTCGGGTAGATCCATAACTTTAATTTCTCTTTCCCCTGCAGTAACAGTCTTAGGTATTTGGGTATAAATTCTATTTCCAAAAAAATCTCTTTTATTTGTAGGAACATCAACAGAAACATCTAAGCTCATCGGTAAAATATTTAATTTACCTGATTTTTGAGGATATAAAACAATTTTCTTCCATATAACATAATTATAACTATCTCCTTTAAAGGTGCCTCTTTCAATCTGAAGTCTAGGAATTTTAATGTTATGAGACCAAAAATCATTAAATTCTGGGCTGTCTATTTCCCCCACATTGGTGACATTTATTTGTGGACTAAAATATAGTTTATAAATAACTGAAAAACCTTGATTTAAATACGGATTACTATTCGAAACTTCCGCTACCAAATGCAAATTCTCATTTACAACATAAGAGGCGTCGTTTGGGTTTTTATTTGAAATTACTGAATCTGAAACTTTTACTTTAATAGGGATGGTCTTGTAAATTTTATTGTCTATTTCTATAATTGCTTGACCTATAGTTAAAGATCCTGTTTTTAATGGTGTTATATAATATGAATAAACTTTTGAAAAAGTTCTTTTACCATTTATCCAAGAATTACTAACAGATTGATTTGGTCCTCCCACAACTCTAAACCCTTCAAAACTTGGAGCTTGAAAATTATCTCCATCTTTATTCATTTTGAAATCAATTCTTAAATTTTCATTTACTCCAAGTGTGTTTTTACTGACCTCAGCTAAAAAACTAACACTTTGATCTTGCGAAAAAGAATTAACGCAAAAAGAAAGAAATAATGTAAAAATAATCTTGTTTCTCATTGATTTGATTTACCAGTCCTTTTTGTTTTTTACAGGAACACCTTTTACCTTATTTTTATTTACTTTGTCTTGCACCTTTTTCTCCTCATTGTTCATTGCTTTTAAAAGGTTTTTTAATTGCTCAGGAGAGATTTGATTTGGCTTAGGTTTGTTTTTCTTGTCGTCCTTCTTGTCATCTTTCTTGTCGTCCTTCTTGTCATCTTTCTTCTCGTCTTTCTTATCATCTTTCTTCTCGTCTTTCTTATCATCTTTCTTCTCGTCTTTCTTCTCGTCTTTCTTATCATCTTTCTTCTGGTCTTTCTTGTCGTCCTTCTTGTCGTCTTTCTTATCCTTCTTGTTATCTTTATTCTTTAATAACTCCCTTGCTAAAGCATAATTATATCGTGTTTCATCATCATAAGGGTTATTAAGCAAAGCATTTTTAAATGCGTTGACCGCATTTTGGTAATCTTTATTTTGCATATACACATCTCCTAGATTATGAAAAGATTTATGTAAATCCATTTTATTTTTAGATTTTTTAATAGCTGATTTATATTCATTTAATGCTTCCATATTAAGTCCACTTCTATAAAATGAGTTAGCCATATTATAAGAAGCTATATTATTCATTGAATCTTTAGATATAGCTGCCCTATAAAATACTTCTGCATCAATTAAATTTTCCTCAACAAACTCTAAATTTCCGTCAAGAGTTAAATTATTTGAAGCTTTGTCCAATGTATTATTTTGAGCCAAAATGTTTGTTGAAATCAACAAAAACACAAAAGTTTTATATATTTTTTTCATTAAATAAATTTAATTTTTTAACCCAATATGTTTTCTTGTCAAAAACAAATAATTCCAAACATAAAAAAAATAGTCCAAAACCTAGAAACCACTGAAACTGATCCTTGTAAGCAATAAATTGTTTTGATTCGAATTCTTGTTTATCCATTTGTTTTAATTTTTCAATTATTTCATCTACAGCTAATTGTGTGTTTTCTCCGGTTATGTAAGTTCCGTTACCTGAATCAGCAATTTCTTGAAGAATTTTAGCTGTAAGTTTTGTTATAACTACATCTCCTTCCGAATTTTTTTTATAAGACTCTATTACATCATTAGTTTTGATAGGGATAGGAGCGCCTTTGGCTGAACCCAATCCTACTGTAAAAATAGTTATTCCCATTTCCTTCGCAATACTTGGAATATTTTGATTGTCAAACTCGTGATCTTCGCCGTCAGAAAGAATACACAAGACTCGGTTTGTTTGATTTTCATCATCATAATAATCTTTAGCTAATTTTATAGCCTCTAAAATCGCTGTACCTTGAGATGAGAGCATACTTGTATTTAAACTTTGTAAAAACATTCTTGCAGTTGAGTAATCTGTAGTAATTGGTAAAACAGGTAAGGCAGAAGCGGCATATGCAATAATACCTACTCTATCAGAGTTTAATTCATTAATTGTTTGTGAAACAATTCTTTTTGCTTTTTCAAGTCTGTTTGGGGCAATATCTTCAGCCAGCATACTTTTAGAAACATCTATTGCAAAAACTATATCTACACCCTCTCTTTTAACTGTTTTTAACTGAGTCCCAATTTTTGGATTAACTAGCCCAATTGAAAGAAATATAAAAACTAGTGAAAGTAAAAATAATTTAAATTTTGGCTTAAATTTTGAGCTTTCTGGGCTTAACTTTTTAAATAAATGATTCGAAATATGTTCTTTTTGAATCGCTTTTTTCCAACTAATTAAAATAAAAAAACCTATTATTAATATTGGGACTATTAATAATAAATAAAAATAAAAGGGTTCTTCTAGCTGATACATTATAAAAGGCTTTTAAATATAGTTGATCTCAAAATCCACTCCAAAAAAACTAGTATAAAAGAAATTAAAACAAACTTTCTGTACATTTCCTCAGCATTTGAATATTTAAATTCTTCCACTTCTGTTTTTTCGAGCTTATTAATTTCTTGATAAATATCTTTTAACCTTTCATTATCAGTGGCTCTAAAATAAAGCCCTCCTGTCTGTGATGCTATAGATTCTAACAATTTTTCATCAATTTCAACTTTTGTTAGCCCATATCTAAAGGTTCCATTTGGATTTATGGCAACAGGGGCCAAAGCATTTCCATTACTGCCCAGGCCAATAGTATAAGTTTTAATCCCAAAAGACAATGCTAAATCAGCCGCTGTATTTGGGTCAATAAAACCAGAATTATTAACTCCATCTGTCAAAAGAATTATCACTTTGCTTTTTGCCTTACTGTCTTTCAATCTATTAACTGAAGTGGCTAGTCCCATTCCAATTGCAGTTCCATCTTCTATTACTCCGTCAAAATTTATTTCGTCTAATGAATTTATTATAATTGTCTTATCAGATGTTACAGGTGTTTTTGTATAACTTTCTCCTGCATAAACAACCAACCCTATCCTATCACTAACCCTCTCGTTTATAAATTCTTTTGCAACCGTCTTTAAAGCGTCTAGTCTATTTGGTTTTAAGTCTTGAGCTAACATACTTGAGGAAACATCTACAGCAATTACAATATCTATTCCTTTGCTAGTTTTCGTTTGAGTTGAAACATCTACTATTTGAGGTCTAGCTATTGCTATTATTAGGAAACCAATAGCAAAATATCTCAAGATATTTAAAATGGGTAAAAGTTTAATTTTTAAAGTTTTATAATCAAAACCTCTAATTGATGATATTTTTAGAGTTGAGGTTTTTTTATCATGATAGTAATAATTCAACAAGAAAAATAATGGCAATAAAATAAAAAGCCATAAAAATTCAGGACTATAAAATGTCACGTTTTTAAACATACTATTCTATCTTAAATATTATAGATTCCTCAATTTTTTTAGCTATTTCTTTAGCAAAGTTATTGTCTCTTTCATAAATAACCAGGACTCTTTGTTTTCCGTTATTTTCTTGAAATTTAAGATTAACATATTCATGCCTCTTTGTAATACCGTCTTGATCACTATAATCAAAAGAGCCGAAAATTTTAAATGCTGGGGAACCTTTATCAATGAATATTTCTTGCTGTTTGGTTAAAATATTTATTGCTCCTCTTCCTTTTAGTTCTATTATTAATTCATCAATAACAGATTGAACATCTTTTTGTTCAATTTTATCATTATCAGATTCAATTTTTAAAGAAACGTATATACTTTTTGTCAAAGATTCCCATTCGAAAGTTTGATTAATGTCTTCTGATTTTAACCTTTTTAAAACATCTGGGGTTGAAATAATTATAGGATGAGCTCCATAATTCCCTTGAACCCATGTTTTATTTAAAAGTGTTTTAGTTGAATTTCCTAATAAAGTGTCAGAAACGCTTTTCCACCCATATATTGAAATAGAAGTTGCTAAAATTAGTGCTGTAAAGGACAAAATAACTATTAGAGTTTTTTTAATTATTTTGTTTCTTTTCTCTTTGTTTTGCTTTTCTAAATACTCTTTGTTTTTTAATAATTCTTCCTCAGTTGGCTTTGGAATCGCATCTTTTGTATTTAAAAGGACTGTTTCTAATAGTTTTTTATCTGACGAAGCTATTTCTATTCCAGGATTAGACTTAGCAAATTTTACTAGATCTGCTGTTTTTAAAACACTTTTAAAATTTGTAATTGTTTCTTGATTCAATGAAAGCTTTCCGGCATCTTTTAATAGCTCTAGCTTGTTGACAAGTTCGTCTGTAGTACTTTCAAGAGCATCTAAACTAATATCTTCTTCCAAATAATTTTTAACAATATCAGTAAGTTTTGAATAATATTCTTTATAATCCAATTGTTCTTTAAGATCTTTTGATTCCAGATGTTGTAGCGCAATAATTGCTTTTTCTATGGGAAGTGGAACTTTTTCATTTTGTGATTTTGAAATTAATAATTTTTTGTAAAATCTATATCCAATAAAAATCAGTGATAGAATAAAAAATCCTAATAAATATTTTTTCCACCATCCGTCATTATTTTTTTGTAATTCAGTAATGTTTTTAATATCAAAGAATTTTTTGCTTACTGTATCGACTTTAACATTCAAAACATCAATTAAAATTGAATCTGAATAATACAGTATATCATTAACTAAAATCTTCTGAGGTCTCAGAGTTTGAACCCCAGGTTCAAAGGAAGTAATAGAAAATTTTTTAATTAAAGTTATTTGTCCCTCTTTTTTTAAGGTATCTATATTAAACTCTTCTATTAACTCAAAAGGATTAAAAATTTTATTTTCTTCAAATCTAATGTTAAAAATAGAGTCAGTATTAATTTTTATTTCATAATTTATTTGTTCGCCAATTTTAATTTTAGTAGTATCAACTGAAGACAATAAAACAGGGGGTTGTTGTGAAAAAATTGATGTAATTCCACAAATAAAAAAAACAATACATATTTTTATCTTATCCACGTTTTTTAAAATAACTAAGTAATTTTTTAACATAACTCTCATCTGTTCTACAATTTAATGTGCCCGCTCCATTTTTTGAAAATATTTGATTAAATCTTGTGGAGTTCGTCGTATTGTAAGATTCATATCTTTTTCTTAGAAATGAAGATGAGGTGTCTATTAATTTTACTTCCTCTGTTTCTTGATCAAACATTGGAACTATTCCCATATTAGGGATGCTTTCGTCCATTTTATCATAAATTCTTATTCCGGTAACATCGTGCTTATTTGCACAAATTTTTAATGTTTTTTCGTAACTTTTTGAAATAAAATCAGAAAGTATAAAGGCAATTGATTTCTTTTTAATTACACCAATCAAAAACTGTAAAGCCTCCGCAATATCTGTTTTTATACTAGAAGGTTTAAACTCGATTAACTCTCTTATAATTCTTAATACATGGATTTTACCTTTACTAGGTGGTATGTATAATTCTACGGAATCAGAAAATAAAATTAGACCTACTTTATCATTATTTTGAAGAGCTGAAAAAGCTAATGTTGCTGAAATTTCGGTTACAATATTCTTCTTTAATACATTGTCTGTACCAAAAAGCTCTGACCCACTAACGTCCACCAATAACATTAAAGTCAACTCTCTCTCTTCCTCAAAGACTTTGACAAAAGGTTCGTTATATCTTGCTGTGACATTCCAATCTATCGTTCGAACATCATCTCCAAATTGGTAATTTCTTACTTCACTAAAAGTCATTCCCCTACCTTTAAAAGCACTATGATATTCTCCTCCAAAAATATTATTACTTAATCTTCTTGTCTTAATTTCAATTTTTCTTACTTTTTTTAAAAGATCTTTTGTTTCCACAGAAAAGAATTAAATGGTGATTTTGAAACAAGTTGATGAATCACAAAATTTAAGGGACTTCAACCTGATTAACAATTTTATTTATAATATCCTCAGATGAAATATTTTCAGCCTCTGCTTCGTAAGTCAGGCCGATTCTATGCCTTAAGACATCATGAATTACAGCTCTAACATCCTCAGGAATAACATACCCTCTTCTTTTTATAAAAGCATAACACCTAGAAGCGTTTGCAAGATTAATACTTCCTCTTGGTGAAGCTCCAAAGTTTATCAATGGTTTCAATTCATCTAAGCCATATTTATCAGGGTATCTAGTTGCAAAAATTAAATCCAGAATGTACTTTTCGATTTTTTCATCCATATAAACCATTCGAACAGAGTCTTGAGCCTTGATGATTTCTTTTACTGTAACCACAGGCTTAATATCTCCAAAACTGTTGTTAATGTTAGCTCTTACAATTTGTTGCTCGTCCTTAATATTTGGATAATCAATAACTGTTTTCAACATAAATCTATCAATTTGGGCCTCTGGAAGAGGATAAGTACCTTCTTGTTCCACCGGATTTTGAGTTGCCATTACTAAAAAAGGCGGCGCCAGTTTGAAGGTCTTGTCTCCAATGGTTACTTGTTTTTCCTGCATGGCCTCCAGCAAAGCTGATTGAACTTTTGCTGGAGCTCTATTTATTTCATCAGCCAAAACAAAATTTGCAAATACTGGACCTTTTTTTATAGAAAAGTCATTCTCTTTCATGTTATAGATCATTGTCCCAACTACATCAGCAGGCAGAAGGTCCGGTGTGAATTGTATTCTACTGAAACTTCCTTTTACTGCTTTACTGAGTGAATTAATTGCAAGGGTTTTTGCCAACCCAGGAACACCTTCTAATAAAATGTGTCCTTTTCCTAAAAGACCTATTAAAAGCCTTTCTATCATGTGTTTTTGACCAACTATTACCTTATTGATTTCAAGAGTAAGTAAATCAATAAAAGCACTCTCTTTCTCAATTTTTTCGTTGATCTCTTTAATATCAACTTTATTGTTATTTTCCATTATATAAAATTACTCATTAAACTAAGGGGGTGCAATTTGAATAAAAAAAATCATTCAAATTGTTAACATTTGGTTAAAAATTAGAGAGATTTTAATTTTTAGATCTATTGTTTAGAAATTTTTAAGTAAACTTCTTCGGGAACTAGATGCTTTATTGATTCTTTTTTAATTATCATATCTCTAATTAACGTAGAGGATATTTCCATTATCGGAGCGTTATACAACTTTACATTCGGATGGTTAATTAGTTGACTTTTTTCATTTTTTAAATTTTTTCGAGGATAAACACATATTTTATGCTCTAAGATCAGTTGGTGATTGCTCCATAAATGAAGAGTATTCAAATTATCTTCGCCCAATATAATTTTAAAAACTGTATTGGGGTGTTCTATATTTAAATGCGTTAAAGTATCAGACGTGTTATAAGGTGGCTTGAGATTAAACTCAACATCAGAACAAATTATCTTGCTGTTTTTTTTGCAATAAGTATTGATAATTTTAAATCTATCATAATAACTCGACACTTTATTTTCTTGTTTGAATGGACTTAATGGAGTTATCACAAGCCAGATTTCATCAAACTTTAATTCTTTTAAAAAATATTTAGCTATTGCTATATGGCCATTATGTAATGGATCAAATGTTCCAAAAAACAATCCTACATTTTTATTCATTTAGATAAAAAATTTTGAATTGCAATATGCGATTGATTTTTAGCTAAATCAAGATTGTCGTTAATTATGGTAATATCAAAATTTGGCTCTTCTTCTATTTCTTTTTGAGCTTTTTGAATTCTTATTTCAATAGACTTGTCCGAATCCTTTCCTCTTGAACATAATCTTTTTTTAAGTTCTTTCACACTTGGCGGTTTAACAAAAACTGAAAGTGCATTCTTCTTAAAATATTCTTTTAATTTAATTCCTCCAATTACATCGATATCAAATATTACGTTTCGTGTTTCTAATAATTTCAATACTTCACCCTTCAGGCTCCCATAAAAAACACTGTCGTAAACTTCTTCAAACTCAAGTAAATCTCCATTATTAATTAGTTTTTTAAACTCTAATTTAGATTTAAAAAAATAATCTTTTCCGTCAATTTCACCTTCTCTTTTTTGTCTCGTTGTAGCAGAAATCGAAAAAGACAGATTTAATTCTTTTTGATTTAACAAATGCTTTACCAGAGTAGTTTTGCCACTTCCAGATGGAGCAGAAAAAATAATACATTTTCCTTTCAACATTATAAAATATTAAGAAGTTGTTCTTTTATCTTTTCTAATTCATTTTTCATCTCAACCACAGCCTGCTGTATTGGTAAGTTATTAGATTTTGAACCAATAGTGTTGATTTCTCTGCCTATTTCTTGACTTATAAATATTAATTTTTTTCCCTTTTCAATTTGACTTTCATTTATTGTCTTTTTAAAATAAATTAAATGATTTTTTAATCTAACTATCTCTTCATTAATGTCAAATTTTTCTAAATAATAAATCAATTCTTGTTCAAATCTGTTAAGATCTATCTCTACTTTGATATTGTCTAAGGTTTTCTTTAATCTTTTTCTTATTGAAATCATTCTATCTGGAACCAGCTGTTCAATTTGTATCATTTTATTTTTAATTAGGTCTAAATTACTCAGAAGATCTTTTTCCATAGAGATTCCTTCTTGAATTCTAAAATCAATTAATTCTTTAACGGCATTTTTAACTAATTCTTTGATAGTATCTAATAAATTCTTGTTTAGATCAGGACGATTAGTTTCAATAGAATTTGGAAGTGTAATTGCTATTTTAAGAAGTTCCGAGCTATCAATTAAAGTTTCGGGAGTGATTTTTTTTAAATCCTTAATGTAGGATTTTATAACATCATGATTTAAGTTAGAATTAAAATTCTTTTCTGAAATTTTAAAATTAATTTTAAAATCAATCTTTCCTCTTTTTAAAGTGTTTGTCAAAATTGATCTTATATCACCCTCAATATTTCTAAATATTGGGTTTAAACTGTAATTCAGATCAAGGTTTTTACTGTTCAGGGACTTTATATCTAAAGATATTTTTCCAAATTCAGAATCTAACGAAGCATTTCCAAAACCAGTCATGGATTGTAACATGCTATCAAAGTTACAAAAAACTCAATCTTTAATTAGTTATTTTTCTAATCCAAATATTTCTAAAACTAACAGGTGTTTTGGGATGGTCTTGTAAAACTAATGGGAGTTTCCCATGTGGTTCATAAGAGGGAGAACCCACATTTGTTGTGGTTCCTTTAATTTCCACATGATTCTGAATTAATACCCCATTTTGAAAAACGGTAAAATAGCCTGGTTTTAATAAGTTTTTGTTTTCAAAAACTGGTGCATTAAAAATTATATCATAGGATTGCCATTCTCCAGGTTTTTTACTTGAGTTTACTAATGGAATATGTTGTTTATAAACTGATCCTGCTTGACCATTTACATACGTGGGATTTTCATAGCTATCCAAAATTTGGATCTCGTAATTCTGTTGAAGAAATACCCCGCTATTTGATCTATTTTGCTCTTCGGAATTTTCTGTATTTTCATTTGTTTTCCATTCGATATGCAATTGAACAGACCCATATGACTCTTTTGTTTTAATTCCTCCAGTGCCATTAATTACAGTCATAGACCCATCTTCATTAATTTTCCATTTAGGAACTTTATTTGAATACTGTCCTACCCATTTTGAAAAACTTTTCCCATCAAAAAGAATTGTTGCGTCACTAGGGGCTTTAGAAAAACTATAAGCATCAACTTTTTTAGGAACGGGTTCCCATATAGCAGTTTTAGAAGCTTTAATTTGAGAAATTCCGAAGTTGAACGTAATTAATATTGCGAAAAAGTTGACTTTTGTTTTAAACATAATTGTAAAGGTTTTATAGTGCTATTATAAATTAAATATAATTAATTAAAATTTTTTTTAAGTTCAAGAAGTGCTTGACTGACTGTTTCTTTAGTATTTCCAACAAAAAGTTTTTTGTTAATAAGCAAGACTGGTCTTTTTAAAAAACTATAATGTGATAAAAGTAGCTTCTTATAATCATTTTCTTTAAATATTGTTATTTTCTTTTTTACGTCTCTAAACATGATTGCTCTTTTATTAAACAATACTTCATAGTTATTGGAAATACTATATAATTCTTTCAGATCTTTTTCATCTAAAGGAGCTTTTTTAATATCTATTGTTGTTAAACCATCTCTTAAATTCCACGTTTTTAGAATACTTTTACATGTAGAACAGCTAGATAAGAAATATACTTTAATCATAAAAAAAATATTTAAAATTTAAAATTAATAAGATTCTTTTAAGATAATTTATATTTGAATAATATATTATCAAAATGAGTAAACATAAAATTAACTTCAATACAAAGACTATTCATGGAGGGCAAATCCCTGAAAAAGGGTACGGAGCTGTAATGCCTCCCATATATCAAACCTCTACATATTCGCAGTCTAGCCCGGGTAATCACAAGGGATATGAATATAGTAGAACGCACAATCCAACTCGACAAGCCTTAGAAAGCTCGTTTGCAAGCATTGAAAACGGAGAGTATGGTTTAGCTTTTGGATCTGGCCTGGCAGCAATTGATGCTGTTTTAAAATTATTAAGCCCTGGTGACGAAGTTATTTCAACTAATGATCTTTATGGAGGATCTTACAGATTGTTTACTCAAGTATTTGAAAATTTTGGTATAAAATTTCATTTTACTGGAATGAGCGATCCCAATCGAATTAAAAATTTAATTAATGTTAAAACTAAAATGATTTGGGTTGAAACTCCTACAAATCCAATGATGAATATTATTGACATTAAGTCCTTAAGTGAAATTGCTAAATCTAAAAATATTCTTTTAGCTGTTGACAACACATTTGCAACTCCTTTTTTACAGCAACCTTTAGATTTGGGAGCTGATATTGTTATGCATTCGGCAACAAAGTACCTTGCTGGACATAGCGATGTGGTTTTAGGTGCTCTTGTTGTCAAAAATAAAGATTTAGCTGATAAACTTTATTTTATTCAAAATGCAAGTGGCGCCATTTGTGGGCCCATGGACAGTTTTCTAACACTTAGAGGAATAAAAACATTACATGTAAGAATGGAACGGCATTGCGAAAATGCAAAAAAAATTGCTATTTTTTTGAATAATCATACTGAAATTGAAAAGGTTTTTTGGCCTGGATTTAGTTCTCATCCTAATCATAATATAGCCAAAGAACAAATGTCTGATTTTGGTGCTATGATTTCTTTTACAACTGTTGGAAACGACTTTGAAAAAGCCATTAACATTATAGAAAAACTCAAAATATTTACTCTGGCAGAATCTCTAGGAGGGGTTGAAAGTTTGGCGGGTCATCCTGCTTCTATGACTCACGCTTCCATTCCTAAAAAGGAAAGAGAAGCTTCTGGGGTTGTTGATTCTTTAATTAGGCTTAGCGTTGGAATTGAAGATGTCAATGATCTCATTTTAGATCTTGAACAAGCTATTTCTTTGTAAAATTTCATTCAAGTTAATTGATTAACTTAGTTAGATTATAATAGTTTTTTAATAAAAATTATTCCATTATGAAAAAAAATTTAGAAAGTTTTATTTCAGAAATAGCTAAAAGAAATTCTCATGAACCTGAGTTCATGCAAGCTGTTAGAGAAGTTTCTGAAACCGTAATCCCTTATATTGTTTCAAATAAAATTTATCACGGTAAAAATATATTAATGCGTATGGTTGAACCGGAAAGGGTTCTGATGTTTAGGGTAAATTGGGTTGATGATAGTGGGGAGATCAGGGTTAATAGAGGTTATAGAGTTCAAATGAATTCTGCAATCGGTCCTTATAAAGGTGGATTAAGGTTTCATCCCTCTGTGAACTTAAGTATACTTAAGTTCTTGGCTTTTGAGCAAGTCTTTAAAAATAGCTTAACAACTCTTCCAATGGGAGGAGGTAAAGGAGGTTCTGATTTTGATCCTAAAGGAAAAAGTGACGGAGAAATTATGAGGTTTTGTCAAAGCTTTATGACAGAACTTTTTAGATATATTGGACCAAATACAGATATTCCCGCGGGTGATATTGGAGTTGGGGGAAGAGAGATTGGATATATGTTTGGACAGTATAAGAAACTAAAAAAAGAATTTACTGGTGTTTTAACTGGGAAAGGTCTTTCTTGGGGAGGCTCTTTGATTAGACCCGAAGCCACAGGCTACGGAACAGTTTATTTTGCTGAAAACATGCTAAATCATGTAAATAATTCTTTAGAAGGAAAGACTATCGTTATTTCTGGATCTGGAAATGTTGCTCAATTTGCCGCTGAAAAATGTATTCAACTTTCGGCAAAAGTAGTTTCTTTATCTGATTCCTCAGGATTTATACATGACTCAGATGGAATAAATATGGATAAACTCCATTACGTTATGGATTTAAAAAACAACAAAAGAGGTAGAATTTCTGAATATTTAAAAAAGTATCCTAAAGCCAGATTTTACAAAAACAAAACTCCATGGAATATTGCATGTCACATTGCATTGCCCTGTGCTACGCAAAATGAACTAAACAAGAAAGATGCAGAAAGCTTAATTAATAACGGGTGTATTTGTATTAGTGAAGGTGCCAATATGCCATGTACACCTGATGCAATTGCTACATTTAGAAAAAATAAAATACTATATGCACCTGGAAAAGCATCTAATGCAGGAGGTGTGGCAGTTTCTGGTTTAGAAATGGCCCAAAATTCGTTAAGATATAGCTGGACAAGGGAAGAAGTAGACAACAAGTTAAAAGATATAATATTAGATATTCATAATTCTTGTATTACCCATGGTTTAGAGAAAAAGTATGTTAATTACGAAAAAGGAGCTAACATAGCTGGGTTCATAAAAGTTGCAGATGCTATGCTTGCTCAAGGAGTAGTTTAAATTATTTAATTATAATTTTTGAGATGTTAATATCTACTGAAGCCATAGCTTTAAGTTCAATTAAATATTCTGAAACTAGCCTAATAGTAAAATGTTTTACTCTATCTGATGGGGTCAAATCATATTTAATTAAAGGTATAAGGTCTCAAAAAAAAAAATCTTTTAACGTAGGGCTATTTCAACCATTAACAATCCTTGAAATTGATGCTAATCATAGAAATATTGGAAGATTAGAAAGCATTAGATCCGCAAAAATAATATTCCCTTATAAAAGCATTCCATTTGATATTATTAAAAATACTATTGTTTTGTTCTTGTCTGAGATTTTGTCCAAAAGCATACAAGAGGAAGAAAAAAACGAGAATTTATATAATTTTATAAAAACTTCGTTGATATGGCTTGATTCTAATTATAATTACTCCAATTTTCATATTCACTTTTTAGTAAAATTCTTAATATATCTTGGAATATCACCAGATGAAAGTGATATACATTTAGATTATTTCGATATGTTGAATGGTAGGTTTTGTAATTATTCAAAAAACGAAAATTATATTACTGGAAGCGTAATAAATCACTTTAAAGAATTTTTAGGCACAAATTTTGATGAGTTAGGTCTTACAATTGACTCTTCGGTTCAAAGAAAAGAACTATTAGAGTTTTTAATGAAGTATATGCAAATTCATTTAGAAGACTTTAGAAGGCCACAATCACTTAATATTATGTATGATCTTTTTAAAAGAAAATAAGATTTTATTAATTCTTTTTTTGATTATTTCTTTAAACAGCTATTCTCAAAAATTGCTTGTTAAAGATTCACAAGAAAATACAATAATTCCTAATGTTACAGTATATAATACTCAAAAAACCATTTCTATTCTTTCAGATTTTGATGGCATCTTAAATCTTTCCTCTTTCAACAAAAAAGATACTATAATTTTAAGCCATATTTCTTATGAAAAACTTAAAATATCATTAAATAATATTTCTGAAAATACTATATATCTAAATCCTAACACTCAAGTATTATCTGAAATTATTTTATCAGTAGGAAGAAATAGAGAAAATAAAGAAAAAATCTCTAAAAAGGTTTCCTTAATTACTAATAAAAAAATAGAACTTGACTTGCCTCAAACATCTGCAGATTTACTTTTTTATGCAGGAGGAGTTAGAATCCAAAAAACACAAGGTGGTGGTGGAAGTCCAGTTATAAGAGGGTTTGAGGCTAATAGAGTACTTCTTGTTGTTGATGGAGTAAGAATGAATAATGCTATTTATAGATCTGGACACCTACAAAATGCTATTACTATCGATCCTAATGCTTTAGAAAGAACAGAAATTATTTTTGGTCCATCCTCAGTTGGCTATGGATCCGATGCTTTAGGTGGGGTGATTCATTTTTATACTCGAACTCCAAAAATAAATAATGAAAAAAGATGGATTACCAAAGGATCTAATTCATACAACACTCGTTTCAATCATAATGTAAATAACTTGAACATAGAGCATAGCAAGGACAAATTGGCAAGTTTTACAAGTCTTACATATTCTGATTTTGGTGATATTATTATGGGCAGCAAGAGAAATCACGGGTTTCAAAGTTGGGGTTTGAATAAATATGTTCTTAAGAATGATAATTTCAACAATAACATGCTTCTAAATAAAAATTCTGAAGTTCAAAAAAACACAAGCTATACCCAATTTGATTTTTTACAAAAATTCAATCTTAAAATATCTGAATCTTCTAATCTAGTATTTAACATTCAACACTCTAAATCCTCTAACATAGATCGATACGATAAATTGAATGAGTTCGAATCTGATAAAAATCTTAAGTATTCTCAATGGTATTATGGACCCCAAAAAAGAAGCTTATTTTCTTCCACTTATAATTTTTCGAATAATAAAAAATGGTTACAAAAAGGTACAATAGTAGCGGCTTTTCAAAACATAAAAGAATCTAGACATAATAGAAAATTTCAATCTCTTATCTTAAACTCTCAATTTGAAAATGTAAAAGTATATTCTTTAAACATAGATTTTGTAGGGCTTAAAAAGGATGACTCTTCGCTATCTTATGGATTTGAATACACATACAATAATGTAAATTCAACAGCATTCGGAGAAAATCTTGTAAAAAACAATGTGACAATCTCAAGTGCTAAGAATTCTGATTCAATTTTTAAAATTCCAACTAGATATCCTAGCGCAGGGAGTGACTACAGTACCGTAGCAACATATTATGAGTTTAGAAAAGACCTTTCTGAAAAATCCAATTTTAATTTTGGAATGAGATATACTCTCACTACTTTAAATGCAAGTTGGGGAGAGGAAGCTTTAATTGATGCTAATTTGAGTACTATTGAAACAAGAAATTCGTCTTTAACTGGAAGCCTCGGTTACGTTACAAGAACTAAAAATAATTGGCAAATAAATGCTGCTTTTTCCAGTGGCTTTAGATCACCAAACATTGATGATACGGGTAAAATTAGAGAAAATAGAGGAATTCTTTCCGTTCCTAACAAAGAGTTGAAACCCGAATATGCCTATAGCTCTGAGCTAGGTCTCACAAAATTTTCTAATGATAAATCCAATGTTTTTTCTTTAAATCTTTACTACACTCACATTACCAACCATATTAACAGAGATTACTTCGAAATTTTAAATGACAATTCAACTATTGATTCTAATACAATTCTTTACAATTTCGAGGAGGTAAAAACTATGGCAAATGTCAATCTCGGAAGAGCTTATATTTATGGCTTTTCATTTGATTCAGAATCTACAATATTTAAAAACATTTATTTTAAAAGTAACATAACTTACACTGAAGGAGGAAGTGTTCAGAGACCTGAACCTCTGCCCTCAATATCTCCATTATTTGGTTCATTTTATTTAAAATGGATTAAATCGAATCTTAAAATGCAACTAGCTTATAAGTTTTCCGGTTCAAAGAATCCTGAAGATTATAGTAAGGGAGGTGAGGATGGCCTGGAAGAAACTCCTATATTGAGGTATGCAGACAAAATCCCACAATACTATGGAATGCCTTCTTGGGGGGTTTTAAAACTGTCCTCATCTTATGAACTATCCAATAATTTTAAAGCTACTTTAATCCTGGATAATATATTTGATATTCATTATAGAGAATTTGCTTCTGGCATATCATCACCCGGAAGAAACTTAAATATTGTTTTAGAGCATAAGTTCTAAAAAAATTTAATCTAAAATGGTTACTTTCGCTTCTTATAAAATTCTCATTTTAATAAAATGGCTTTTAAAGAATATACAGGCTTAGATTTATCAAAAGTTGCTAAAGGAGTTCTTAAAGATTGGGATTCAAATGAATCTTTTAAAAAGAGTATCAGTTTAAGAAATGGAGCCCCTAAGTATGTCTTTTATGAAGGTCCTCCCTCTGCCAATGGAATGCCTGGAATACACCATGTAATGGCAAGAAGCATAAAAGATATTTTTTGTAGATACAAGACTTTAAAGGGATTTCAAGTCAACAGAAAGGCTGGTTGGGACACGCATGGCCTGCCAATTGAATTAAGTGTTGAAAAAGAACTTGGTATTACTAAAGATGATATCGGGAAATCAATTTCAATAGAAGATTACAATAAGGCATGTAAAAAAGCCGTAATGCGTTATACTGACGTATGGAACGATTTAACAAAAAAAATGGGATATTGGGTAGATATGGAAAATCCATATGTTACTTATAAACCAAAATATATAGAATCTGTTTGGTGGCTTTTAAAAAATCTTTTTGAAAAAGGATTAATATATAAAGGATATACTATTCAACCATATTCTCCAAAAGCTGGAACAGGGTTAAGTTCCCATGAACTAAATCAACCAGGAACATATCAAGACGTTAAAGATACTACGGTTACTGCTCAATTTAAAGCATTAAAGAATACTTTACCAGAAGCTTTAAAAAACTATGATTCTGTCTCTTTTTTAGCATGGACGACAACGCCATGGACACTACCTTCTAATACAGCTTTAACTGTAGGTCCCAGAATAAAATACGCGCTTATTTCAACTTTTAATCAGTACACTAAAAAACCAGTTAACGTAATATTAGCTAAAGATTTAATACCAAAAGTTTTTTCTAATTCTTTTGAACAGATAAAAAACAGAAAAGATTTAAGACTTGATTCCAATTCTAAAAACAAAATACCTTATTTGTTAAATAATTCTTTTCTTGGGAAAGAACTGATAGGAATTCAATATGAACAGCTTTGGAGTGATGCCCCTCTTCCTTATAAAAATGCAGAGAATGCTTTTAGAGTTATTGGTGGTGATTTTGTAACTACAGAAGATGGAACTGGAATAGTTCACACAGCACCTACTTTTGGAGCTGATGATGCAAAAGTGGCTAAAGAAGCTAATCCAGAAGTTCCTCCTTTACTAATCTATGATGAAAATAAGCAGTTGGTTCCTCTTGTTGATTTACAGGGCAAATTCAGATCAGAATTAGGTGAATTAGGAGGTAAGTATGTAAAAAATGAGTATTACAACAAAACTGACGAAATACCTGAAAAATCTGTTGATGTAGAGATTGCAATAAGATTAAAAGAAGAAAATAAAGCCTTTAAAGTTGAAAAATATTTACATAGTTACCCTAATTGTTGGAGAACAGACAAACCCATCCTTTATTATCCATTAGATTCCTGGTTCATTAAAGTAACTGAAAAGAAAGAAGTTTTAACTAAGCTAAATGAGTCAATTAATTGGAAACCTAAATCTACAGGCGATGGAAGATTTGGAAATTGGCTTTCAAATGCAAACGACTGGAACCTTTCAAGATCAAGATTTTGGGGAATTCCTCTCCCAATCTGGAGATCAGAAGATTCCAAAGAGACTATTATAATTGGCTCTATTAAAGAATTAAAAAATGAAATCGCTAGATCTATTGATTTTGGGTTTATGAAAGTTGACCCCTTCGCTTCTTTTGAGATTGACAATATGGATGAATTTAATTACGATAAAATTGATCTTCATAAAAATATAGTGGATGAAATAATATTGTCCTCTAAAAATGGAGAAAAAATGTATCGTGAACCTGATTTAATTGATGTTTGGTTCGATTCTGGCTCAATGCCATATGCTCAGTGGCACTATCCTTTTGAAAATAAAGAAATGATTGATAAAAATATCGCTTTTCCTGCTGATTATATCGCTGAAGGAGTAGATCAGACTAGGGGGTGGTTTTATACACTTCACGCAATAAGCTCAATGGTTTTCAATTCTATCTCATACAAAAATGTGATTTCTAATGGTCTTGTTTTAGATAAAAATGGACAAAAAATGTCTAAAAGACTAGGAAATGCTGTAGACCCTTTCAAGACAATTGAAAAATATGGTCCTGACGCGACTAGATGGTACATGATAAGTAATGCCAATCCTTGGGACAATTTAAAGTTTGATATTGAAGGAATTGAAGAGAGTAAGCGTAAATTCTTTGGCACATTATATAACGTATACTCATTTTTCACTCTTTACGCTAACATAGATAATTTTAATTTTAATGAGAAAGAACTTGACAATAGTGAGAAACCTGAACTTGATAGATGGATTCTTTCTGAACTTCACTCCTTAATTAGTGAAGTTGATGAAAATTACTCAAACTATGAACCCACAAAAGCTGCTAGATCCATTTCTAAATTTGTTCAATTATATTTAAGTAATTGGTATGTTAGACTATCTCGAAGAAGGTTTTGGAAAGGATCCTACGGAAAAGATAAAATTAGCGGATATCAAACTTTATATACTTGCTTGATAGAAATAGCTAAAATAGCTTCTCCAATTGCTCCTTTTTTTATGGATAGATTATATTGTGATTTAATATCGAATACTCATTTCGATTCCTTTGATTCTGTTCACCATTCAAATTTTCCAATTTCAGAAACTGATCAAATCGATTTTGAATTACAAAAAAAAATAAGAAAAGCGCAAATAATCTGCTCTTTAATTCTTTCTTTAAGAAAGAAAGAAAAAATTAAAGTTAGACAACCTCTTTCCAAGGTGATGATCCCTTTTTCAAGTTCTGATGAAAAATCAGAAATTGAACAAATATCTGAACTAATAAAGTCAGAGGTTAACGTTAAAGAAATAGAATTAATTAGTAATTCCTCAGGAATTTTAGTTAAAAAAGTTAAACCTAACTTTAAAAGTCTAGGTCCCAAATTAGGCAAACTTTTATCTTCAGTTGTAAAAAAAATAAATACTTTTAATGATAATGAAATTAATAAAATTGAAAAAGGCGAATCTATTTCAGTAACAATTGATAATAACAATATTGTTCTTGATCCTCATGACTTAGAGGTTGTTTCCCAGGATATCCAAGGTTGGTTAGTAGCTTCGGAAAACAGTATTACAGTTGCTCTAGACGTTAAGTTAAATGAAGAGTTAATTAATGAAGGTATTGCGCGTGAGTTAGTCAATAGAATTCAAAATCACAGAAAAGAAATTGGACTCTTAGTTACAGATAAAATTATTTTAAAAATTCAGCAGGATATTATAATTGAAAAAGCTATTTTTGAGAATAGAGATTATATAATGAGTGAAACATTATCCGAAGAATTAACTCTGGTAAACTCTATAACTAATGGAATTGAAATCAAGTTTGATAATATAGAAACTAAATTAAGTATACATAAAAATAATTAATCATGGAAACTACTCGTTATTCTGATAAAGATTTAAAATACTTTAAAGCTTTAATTGAAGAAAAAATTGAAAAAGCTCAAAAAGATCTTGCTTTAATAAAAAGTGCATATATGAACGATGGAAACAATGGTACTGAAGACACCTCTCCAACTTTCAAAGCTTTTGAAGAAGGATCACAAACTATGTCTAAAGAAGCAAACACTCAGCTTGCAATTCGACAAGAAAAATTTATCCGAGATTTAAGAAGTGCGCTTATTAGAATTGAAAATAAAACTTATGGTGTTTGTAGAGAAAATGGTAAGCTCATAAATAAAAAACGTCTGGAGCTTGTCCCGCACGCGACTTTGAGTATTGAGGCTAAAAATAAAATGTCTTAAGCATTAAGGTTCTCTGTTTTAATAATTTCTTTATATGAGTTTTAATAAGTCTATTTTAATAATTTTTTGTGTTCTTCTGATTGATCAGTTTTCTAAAATTTATATAAAACTCCATTTTCCTTTGACCCTTTACAGTTCTGATGCTTTAATGGATTGGGGATGGTTTAAAATTCTTTTCGTTGAAAATAAGGGAATGGCATGGGGGGCTAAAATAAGTGATTTCATTCCCTTCATAAGCGAAAGAGTTGGTAAGTTTATTCTAACGTCTGTTAGAATCATGGCAGTTCCTTTAATCTTTTATTGGCTAAACGACAGCATTAAAAAAAGAGAAAATAAACTTTTGATTATTAGTATTTCTTTAGTTTTAGCTGGTGCTATTGGGAATTTAATTGATTCCGTTTTTTATGGATATCTTTTTACTGACAGTTATCTTAATATCGCCACATTTAATCCAGGTAACGGATACGAGTCATTATTATATGGACATGTCGTTGATATGTTGCAATTCCCGATGGTAACGTGGAATTGGCCAAGCTGGATTCCCTATATTGGTGGAGAAAGTTTTACTTTTTTCGAGCCAGTCTTTAATATAGCTGATACCGCTATTAGCACGGGAGTTGGTATAATGATTGTCTTTAACAAAAGGATTTTTCCTTAAAACTTATATATTCTATTGGGACTAATACAATAGTCCATTTTAATATCACTTTGAGTTATGTTTTCAATCTTTTCAATTGGATCAAAAAAAGATAATCCAACTTTGATTGTTTTTGTTGAGCATTTTTTTAAAAGTCTGTCGTAATATCCTCCTCCATAACCCACTCTATGGCCATGTTTGTCAAAACAAAGTAAAGGGACGAAAACCACGTCTAATTGATTTTCAGTCACTACAATTCCTGATTCAGGTTCTGAAATTCCATTTTTATTAATTTTCATTAAAGTAGCGTCTGTAAGTAGATAATTAGTGATGGTCTTATCGTTAAAATTTGTTTTAGGCAATACTACATTCTTATCTTTCCCTTGAACAATCTGAATGATCAATTTTGTGTCTATTTCATTGTTTTTTTCAACAGGGAAAAAAATGTGATAATTACTGTGATCCCAAATGGCCATATTTAAAGATCTATTGGCAATTTCAAGGCTTAATTCTTTACAATCATTTTCACTCAAAGAATTTCTTTTTCTTTTAAAAATTACCCTTAGATCTTTTTTTAACACTACTTCTTAATTTTAAATTTATATCCTTTATAAATTACATAAGGCATAGGCAGAAGAGCTGAAATAAAATATGCGATAAATGCTGTAGTCTCATCAAAGGCTATGTAAAATGTTAGAAAAATTAACGAGGTATATATTGCAAGTTTTATAAAAAACTTTTTAAAAAAAACAAGATACTTTTTTAAATCAAAAGACTCTTTCTCCTTTTTAGACATAGTGTTGTACCCAGCTAATAACATATCTGCGTTATTTTCATTTACAATAAAGGCCGCACATATAAATGTTACATTACATATTATTATACCCCAAAACATTTCCATTTTTAATTTATTAAAAAAGCCAATATAAAAATTTAAAAAGAATTATTTTAGCGCAGTGAGTAAACAAGCTTTAAATCTTGAATTTTCAACCCTTCCCAATCTCCCTGGTGTATATCAATTTTTTAATGAATCCAATAAGATAATATATATAGGAAAGGCAAAAAACTTAAAAAAAAGAGTATCATCTTATTTTCAAAAAAATGTAGGATCTCAAAAAACAAAAAATCTTGTAAAAAATATAGCCGAAATTAAACATGTCGTTGTTTCATCAGAATCAGACGCCTTACTACTAGAAAATTCGCTTATTAAAAAATACCAGCCTAAGTACAATATTTTACTAAGAGATGATAAAACCTATCCTTGGATTTGTATAAAAAAAGAAAGATTTCCAAGAGTAATGTTTACTCGAAAATTAATAAAAGATGGATCTGAATACTACGGACCCTACACAAATTATAAAACCATCAATATTTTACTGGATTTAATTAATAACCTCTATCCGCTTAGAATTAGCAATTACAATCTTTCTGAAAAACAAATTAATTCTAAAAACGAAAAACTTTCGCTTAGAATTTTAAAAAAGGCTGGTAATACTCTAATTCTTGGTTTTCAAAAAGGAGATTCCGTTGATTTGAACGAAAGCTTGATTTCGGAAAAAGAGTATGACAGTAATATTCGTTCTGTTAAACAAATTTTAAAAGGGAAATTTAGCCCATCTAAAGATCTTTTGAAAGAAAAAATGTACAATTACTCTAAAAATATGCAGTTTGAATATGCTCAAAAAATTAAAGAAAAGTTAGAACTATTAGTTAACTATCAATTTAAATCCTCCGTAGTAAGTTCCAAACTTAATAATATTGATGTGTTTAGTATACTTTCTGATCCTACTCATGCTTATGTAAATTATCTTCAAGTTGCATATGGCAGAATAGTTAGATTTCATAATGTAGAAATCAAAAAAAAACTAGACGAATCTGATGAAGATCTTCTTTTAATGTGTATGGTTGACCTTAGAGAAAAATTCGATTCAAAAAATAAAACGATAATTAGTCCTTTTGATTATAAAAAGTTACTTCCTGCTAAATTTATTATTCCTAAAGCAGGAGATAATAAAAAGCTTTTGGAGCTTTCTAAAAAAAATATCGCTTATTTTAAAATAGAAAAATTAAAGAAGATCCAAATTGTTGATCCAGAGCGACACTCAAAAAGGATTATGGATCAAATGAAAATTGATTTAAGACTTAAAACTAACCCTGTGCATATTGAATGTTTTGACAACTCAAATATCCAAGGCTCCAATCCAGTTGCTGCTTGCGTCGTGTTCATAAATGGCAAACCAGCTAAAAAAGAATACAGACATTATAATATTAAAACAGTACAAGGCCCAGATGATTACGCTTCAATGGAAGAAGTTGTTTACAGAAGATATAAAAGAATGATCGAAGAGAAAAAGAAATTGCCATCCGTTATAATTATTGACGGAGGCAAAGGCCAGCTTAGTTCAAGTGTTTCTGCATTAAAAAAATTGAACCTAAATAAAGAAATTGTAGCTCTAGGAATAGCCAAAAGATTGGAAGAAATTTTTTATCCCTCTGATCCTATCCCTCTGTACTTAGATAAGAGATCTGAAACATTAAAGGTGATTCAACACATGAGAAATGAAGCGCACCGCTTTGCAATCACTTTTCACAGAAATAAAAGAAGCAGTCAGGCGTTAAATTCTTCTTTAGATGATATCCCAGGAATTGGTGAAAAAACAAAAATCACACTTTTAAAAAAATATAAATCAATAAAAAAAATCCAAGAAATTCCTTACGAACAGATAGCTAACGAAATTGGTAATTCAAAAGCTAAAAAATTAATGTCATTTTTAAATTCATCCAAATAGTATTTTATATTTTTGCTCCTATGAGAATAAGAACGTTATTGATTTGTTCAATTTTTTTTCTATCAAATACTCTTTTAAGTCAAAATTCATCAGGAAATAGCGCCCCATTTGTAAGTAATTCATTTGATTCTTTTAAAACTGGGGAATGGATTAAATTTAGAATTCATTATGGATTTTTTAATGCAAGTTATGCTACTCTTGAGCTTCAAGAGAGCACCATAAAGTCTGAAAATGTTTATAAAGCTGTAGCAATAGGGCGAACCACTGGGATTGCAAGACTTTTTTTTAAAGTAGAAGATAGATATGAAACCTATTTTAATAAAAATTTAGTTCGTCCATTAAAATCAACTCGAAATATTTATGAAGGAGGATATACTAAAAATGTTGAGATTGAATATGATTATTCTAAAGAAAGTGCTACGGTAAATGATATTAAAAACAATAAAATTAAAAAAGTTTCAATTAAAGAAAATGTTCAAGATTTAATTTCAACTTTTTACTATTTGAGAAATCATTTTGATGTTAAAAAATTAAAAATTAATGATTTTATTAGAATTACAATATTCTTTGATGCTGAAAACTATAACTTTAGAATGAAGTTTTTGGGATATGATAACGTTAAAACAAAATTTGGAGTTGTTAACTGTCTAAAATTTAGACCGTTTATTGAATCGGGGAGAGTTTTTAGAGATAGTGAAAGTTTATCCTTGTGGGTAAGCAATGACAAAAATAAAATTCCAATAAAAGTTGAAGCAAAATTGAGAATTGGTTCAATTGAAGCTGATCTTGAGGAGTTCAAAGGGCTTAAACATCCTTTTAAAATTAAGGTAAAATGAATAGGTTTTATATTATTTCAATATTTATAATTTGTGTAAATTTTTCATGTGAAAAAAAATCAAAGCCCGAACCCCCTTTGGTTGTTAAAGAAAAAATCATAAAACAATTTGGGTATACTCTTAACGATTATCATGTCGTAAAAGACACAGTTAAAAGTGGAGATTCTTTTGGGACTATCCTTGAAAAAAATAATTTGTTTTACCCCCAAATTTATAATATTGTTCAAAAGGCCAAACAGGTTTATGATGTTAGGAAAATAAACATCGGTAAACCTTATACCATTTTGTTTTCTAAAGACAGTTTAAAATCTCCTAAATTATTTGTCTATCAACCAAACCTAATTGATTATGTTTTAGTTTCATTGACCGATTCTCTTTGGGCTGAGAAAAAGTCTAAGGCAGTTAAGCTAATTGAATTTGAAGCAGAGGGGACTATCAACAGTTCACTTTCTGAAACAATGGAAGAAAAAAAATTATCTCCATTATTGTCAAACGAGCTTTCAGAAATTTATGCGTGGTCGATTGATTTTTTTAGATTAGAAAAAGGCGATAACTTCAAAATAATTTATACAGGTAAATTTGTTGATGATTCTACATATGTTGGTTTAAACAGAATCCACTCCGCATATTTTGAACACAGAAAAAAACCTTTTTATGCTATTGAGTTTGAGACTGACCCTAAACGAGGAATCTTTGAATATTTTGATGAGAATGGTAAAAATTTAAGAAGAGCTTTTTTAAGATCTCCCGTTCAATTTAGTAGGATTTCATCAAGATATAATCTCAAAAGAAAAATTGCATATTATGGGAGGGTTCGCCCTCATTTAGGAACAGATTTTGCAGCCCCAGTAGGGACAGAGATAAGGGCTACAGCTAGCGGAACAGTAGTTAAGTCTGGCTATACACGTGGAAATGGAAATTATGTGACAATAAAGCACAATAATACATACTCTACTCAATATTTACACATGAAAAAAAGAGGGGTAAAAAAAGGGCAATTTGTTAGACAGGGTGATTATATAGGAACTGTAGGAATGACAGGAAATACATCTGGCCCTCATGTGTGTTATAGGTTTTGGAAAAACGGGAAACAAGTTGATCCTTTACGTCAAAAACTCCCCGAAGCTAAGCCTATATCTCAAGATTTAAAAGATAAATACTTAACTTACATGAAGCCAGTTAAAAAGCAGCTTGATTCTATAGTATCAAATGTTAACTTAGTAGAAAATTCGATCGTCAACAACTAGCACATGACTTTAAAAAAAATAGACCCAACTCAGACATCCTCTTGGAAATCTCTTAAATCTCATTTCAATGAAATAAAAGATGTGGATATGAAAGAAATGTTCCGAAAAGGTAAAAAAGCTAAAGATTTTACTATCAACTGGGATGACTTTTCAATTGATTTTTCAAAAAATAGACTGAATAGTAAAACCCTGGATCTTCTGCTAAATTTAGCATCTGAATGTAATTTAAAACACGCTATCGAGCAACAATTCTCTGGAGAAAAAATAAATCAAACTGAAAGCAGAGCCGTTTTACATAGTGCTGTCCGAGGTGGTATTGATCAAAAAATAATGGTAGACAACCAAGATGTGATGCCTTCAATTTTAAAATCTAGAAAAAAAATCAAGACTTTCACGGACAATGTTTTATCCGGAAAAATAACGGGCTCAACCAATAAGCCTTTCACAGACATTGTAAATATAGGAATTGGTGGTTCTGACTTGGGTCCATCAATGGTAGTTGAAGCTTTAAAATACTATTCATCAAAACTTAAATCTCATTTTGTGTCAAATGTGGATGGAGATCATGTTTTAGAAATTTTAAAAGACCTCAATCCCGAAACCACTCTTTTTATTATTGTTTCTAAGACATTTACAACACAAGAAACTATTTCTAATGCTACAACAATAAGAAATTGGATGGTTAGAATGATGGGAGAAAACAGTGTGCAAAGTCACTTTGCTGCGGTTTCCACCAATACAAATGCAATTGAAAATTTTGGAATAAAATCTGATTATGTTTTTTCTATGAATGATTGGGTTGGAGGAAGATTTTCTTTATGGAGTTCTGTAGGACTTTCCATTTGCTTGTCTATTGGTTCTGAAAACTTTGAAAATCTTTTAAAAGGTGCCAGAAAAATGGATATTCACTTCAAATCTTCTCCTTTTAATGAAAATATACCTGTTGTATTAGCTATGATAAGTATATGGTATAATAATTTTTTTAATTGTGAAACCGAAGCAATTATCCCTTATTCACAATATCTAAGTAAATTACCTGCTTATCTGCAACAGGCAGTTATGGAAAGTAACGGGAAAAGTGCAGATAGAAACGGTCAAAATATTGCTTACCAAACTGGTAACATAATTTGGGGAAATACCGGAACCAATTCTCAACATGCCTTTTTTCAATTAATTCACCAAGGAACCAAATTAATTCCTTGTGATTTCATTGGTTTTAATAAGCCCTTATATAGTGAAAATACACAGCATAATAAATTAATGTCTAATTTTTTTGCTCAGACTGAAGCTTTAATGATGGGCAAAACATCTGGCGAAGTGAAATCAGAACTAGCCAAGTTGTCTTTAGATGAAAATCAAATTAAGTTTTTATTACCTTATAAAATATTTGAAGGCAATAAGCCTACTAATACCATTTTAATTGAAAAATTAAGTCCAAAATCTCTTGGAAGCCTAATTGCTATGTATGAACATAAGATTTTTGTTCAGGGAATTATTTGGAATATTTTTAGCTATGATCAATGGGGTGTTGAGCTGGGGAAGCAATTAGCTTCTAAAGTCTTAGATGAAATTGAAAACAAAGAGCCAAAAATTCATGATGATTCTACTAATTCTCTTCTAAAAAATTATTTAAAAGATTAAGGTACTTATTCACAATAATTGTTGAAAAAATTAACACTACATTAACATTTTGCTTATAAAAATTAATCACATTTGCTGTAAACTAATTCAATTAACATATGAAAAAAATAACACTAATTTTAACAGCTCTTCTTGTTTCAGGGTTCTGTTATTCACAAAATATTCTAACTGGGACAGTAACAGATGCTGAGCTAGGGAGTCCTCTTCCTGGAGCTACAGTTCTGGTCAAAGGAACTTCAAATGGAGTTTCAACTGACTTCGATGGAACATTTACAATTAATACTTCAGAAGCAGGTATTTTGGTAATTTCATACATAGGGTATGACAGCCAAGAAATCAATTTCTCCAATTCAATGACAATAAATGTGGCAATGGAAGCTAGTTCTGATCAATTAGAGGGAATTACAGTCTTTGGAACTGTTGATTTTGCAATAGACAGAGAAACTCCAGTAGCTGTTTCAACTTTGACTGCTGCTGACATTCAAGAAAGAATTGGTAATTTAGAACTACCTGAAATGCTTAATTCCACACCTGGTGTTTATGCAACAAGAGCAGGAGGAGCTTTTGGAGATTC
>QOPV01000017.1 GCA_003331265.1 Cryomorphaceae bacterium
TTTAGATTTTAATATTATTGAAAATAGACTTGTTTTGTATGAAAAAGAAAAAGAAATAAATAAAAATAAATTAGAAAAAACTAGATTAACCTATACAACATACATAGGGTTACTAAGCTTTATAATAATTATAATTATTTTTTTTTATAGATTTAAATTTCAAAAAAATAAAAATTCTAGACTTGAACTTGAAAAAAATGAAGTCTCACTCAAACTAGAATCGAAAAATAGAGAGTTGGTAAGTAAAGCCAATTTCATTCTTCAAAGAAATGAATATTTAAAAAATATAATATCAAAACTGAACAAAAGTGAAGTAAATGAACAATCATTTAGAAGAGTAAAAAAAGAAGTTTCTGAACTTATAAACTCTGAAAAATCCTACGAAGAATTTGATAAAATATTCACTAATGTTTATCCAAAATTTTATAAAATTTTAAATGAAAAGCATAACCTATCTCAGACATATTTAAGGTTGGCGGCGTACATTAAAATGAATCAAAGTAATAATGAAATTGCTAAAATAAGTGGTATCTCTCTACGAACCGTTGAAACTCAAAGATATAGATTATTAAAGAAATTGGAGATTGATCAAAATCTAGATTTAAACACTTACATACAAAACATTATTTGACCCATTGGTAGTAGCTATTATTATCAATGTAGTATATATGTAGTATATGTCTTTTACAAACAAACATTATAATTTAATAATAAATTTTCTCATATAAATAATAAAATTTTAATCTAAAAATACTAATTTATTGTGTTTTAAGTGAAATTTATTGTAGTACACATGTTGTATGTATTTGTGTTAAAAAACTGTTAATAAGCCTTAGTTTTGAGTTTTAAACAAATTAATAACTCTAACACAAAATTTATGAAAACAAAATTTTTAAGAATTCTGTCTTCTTTTTTATTGGTATTTGCATTTGGTTTTACAGTGCAGGCCCAATCAATTAGTGGGACAGTAACTGACGACAACGGAGTTCCACTTCCTGGAGCTACTGTTTTAGTTCAAGGAACTACAAATGGAGTTTCTCAATTAATGCTTCCTCAGGGGATACCCTGGTGTTCAGCTTTGTTGGATACACTACACAATCAGTTTTAGTGGGATCTTCAACAACGGTAAATGCTCAACTTTCAGCTGATAACGAATTAGATGAAGTTGTTGTTACAGCTCTTGGAGTAAAAAGAAATACCAAGGCTCTTGGTTATTCTGTAACCCAATTAGAAGGTGGTGCAATTAGCTCTAATCCGTCTACGAATGCTATTAATGCCCTTCAAGGTAAAGTTGCTGGTGTCATGATCACTGGTGGTGCTATGGGGTCAAAAGGTTCAAGTAGAGTGGTTATTAGAGGTGCTAGTTCTTTAAGCGGTAACAATCAGCCTTTATATGTTGTTGATGGTATTACTATTAATAACAACAATTTAGGTGCTGCCGGTATGTGGGGTGGAACTGATTTTGGTGATGGTATATCAAGTATCAATCCAGACGATGTCGAATCTATTTCAGTGCTTAAAGGTGGTGCTGCTGCTGCACTTTATGGGTCTAGAGCTTCCAATGGGGTAATTATTATTACTACTAAAAGCGGTTTAGGTAGTGAAGGAATTGGAATTGAGATTAATAGCACGTCTCAGTTTGACATGCTAAATAACAGTCTTTGGGACGCACAAACAATTTACGGATCAGGTAATTTAGGTGAAGCTCCTACTAGTGCTGCTTCGGCAATAGACAACCTATACACCTCATGGGGTGCAAGAATGGAAGGTCAAAATGTAATGCAGTTTGATGGCATTAGTAGACCTTATTCCTACACGGGAAGTAATCAAGATAGATTCTACAGAACAGGAACTACTTTTGCAAACACCGTTTCTTTATCTACATCAAGTGAAAAAGGAAATACTAGATTTTCATTTACTAATATGGATAATGATGATATTTCACCAGAATCTACTTTGGACAGAAACTCAATGAGTGTAAATACTAGTCAAAAATTAGGAGATAAAATAACCTTAGACGCTAGTCTTAAATATATATTAGAGGATCAATCAGGAAATCCGAATGTTTCTGATGGTCCAGGAAACGCTAACTGGATAACAAAGCAATATGCTCCCTCTGTTGATGTTATGTGGGGTCTTGGTCCAAACGGAAATGGAACACAAGCAGATGGATTAAATGAATACGTATTTAGTGAAGGTGTGTTTTTAACAAACCCTTTCTTTGCTCAAAATATGAACGTTAAAGACTTAGATAAAGAACGTTTTATTGGAGCAATGAACATAAGATGGGACCTTGCTGATGCTTTGTATGTTAGAGGACGAGTTGGTGTCGACAGATTCGATGCACATAGAACTACCTCAGAAGCTTATGGGATAAGGTACAAACCTTTAGGTGGTATTACTGAATATAAATTAGCTACTCAATCTATTGATGCTGATTTATTTTTAGGAACTGATAATTTATCCTTAGCTGATGATGTAACTTTAACTGCTTTTGCTGGAATAAGTTCTTATAAAAATAAAAATGAATCAGTTAGTATTACTGGAAATGATTTTATTGTTCCTGGATTAGTTTCATATGCTAATACTAAAAATAAAAGTGCTAGTTATGGTTTTTCAGAAAAACAAATAAACTCAGCTTATGGTTCTGCTGAACTTGGATTTATGGATTATGCGTTTTTATCGGTAACGGCAAGAAATGACTGGTTTTCAACTTTATCTTTAAAAGATAAAAAAGCACCAAATAACGACTTATATACTTCTGCTTCTTTATCTTTAGTTTTGTCAGATGCCTTGGACCTAGGATCAAATGTAGATTTCCTTAAGTTCAGAGCTGGTTATTCTCAAGTAGCAGGTGGTGCTGATGATCCTTACAGATTAAATTTATCTTACTCAATCCTAGGAAACCCACATTTAGGGAATCCAATGGGGCAGATTAATGGGAGTCAAATTCCAAACTCTGAAATTACTCCTTTTGAAAAAAACGAGACAGAATTTGGTGTTGATTTAAGAATGTTTGATAATAAACTTTCTGTTGATGCTACATATTATGACAACGAAACATCTGGAGATATTGTTGGTGTTTCTGCTTCAAATACTTCTGGATACAGTAGTGCTCTAGCAAACCTTGGGAAAGTTAGCAATAAAGGTATTGAGCTTTTATTAAAAGTTAAACCAATTGTTACTGATGATTTTGCAATGGAACTTTCATTAAACTACACAAATAATGACAGTAAAGTTGTAGCTACAAATGATACCGATGGTATGGTTTCATTAGATGAACCAAGAGGTGTAAATGGAAACAGAAACATGAGAGTAATGCACATAGTTGGTGAAAGATACGGTGCATTATATGGAACTTCTTTCAAAAGAGATGCCAATGGAGCTATCGTTCACGAAAACAGTGCTGGTTATCCTCAACCCGTAATTGATAATAACAGAAAAATCTTAGGTTTTGGTGTTGCCCCAACACAAATTGGTATTGGAGCATCATTTAGATATAAAGACTGGAACGCTAGTTTACTCTTAGAAGGTAAAAACGGTGGTCAAATAATGTCTGGTAGTAATGCGGAAATGTTAGGAAGAGGACTGCATAAAATGACAGTGCCTGCTGGGGGAAGACATGCTGGTTGGGTTCCTAGTGGAGTTATGGAGGATGGTTCTGCTGTCTCAACATCTTTAAATGTCAGTCAGCAGCAAAATTACTGGAATAAATATAACGACGCTGCAGAAGCGGGTATTTATGACGCAGATTACATGAGACTAAGAAATGTAAGTATTGGATATAATATACCATCAAGTTCACTTGAGGGAACTGCTATTCAATCTGCTACAATATCAATTATTGGAAAGAATTTATTCTTCTTATCAAACAGTGTGGATAATATTGACCCTGAATCTGCTTATAACAGTAATAACTCACAAGGTCTTGAGTACTGGGGAATGCCAGTTCCAAGAACTGTTGGTGTAAACGTAAACCTTAAATTTTAAATAAATTAAATATGAAAAAGATATTAATAACATGCCTAACTTTAGGCTTCTTCTTCGCTTCTTGCGACTTTGATAAGGGGTTTGAAGAAATGAACGTAAACCCAAATTCTGCATCACAGGTTGGGGTTGCAACTAAAATCACAAAGCTTCAAGTAGATATTTCTGGATCTAGATATGAGAACTGGAGAAATAGTTTTATTTATAATTCAACTATTGTTCAACATCATGCAGAAAACAACTGGTGGGCTGGTGATACTTACACTAGAAACGACGATTGGTCGTTTGCTCAGTGGAATCAAGCTTACAACAACATGGTAAAGGGTGCTCAGGATATTATTATGCAACTTGAAACTGACGGTGATACTGGAACTCACATGGGTATGGCTAGAATTATGAGAGTATTTGTATTCCATAGAATAACTGATTTATATGGTGATTGTCCTTATTCTGAAGCGGGTAAAGGTTACAGCGATGGAATATTAACTCCCAAGTATGATTCTCAACAAGACATTTACATGGATATGCTTAAAGAACTAGAAGAAGCTGTTGCTCAAATAAGTGGAGACGGAGCTTTAGGTAGTGCTGACGTTATTTTTGGCGGAAGTGCTGCTCACTGGAAAGCATTTGGGAATTCTATGATGTTAAGATTAGCTATGAGATTAACCCAAGTAGACGCTGCAACTGCTCAAGCTTGGGCGGTTAAAGCTATCAATGGAGGAACAATGACTTCAAATGCTCATATTGCATCTGTAAAGCATGGTGATGGAAGTACTGGAAATAGAAATGGGCATGGAGAGGTTTTCCTAGCTGATCAAGGTTCTAGAATAAGTACTTCTTTCATGAGTAGAATGGTAAATGATCCAAGAAAAACACGTTTATTTATGAGACAATCTGATAAGAGTCAAGTTGAAGCTGATCTTATGGGTATGAAAAACGGTTTAAAAAACGATCCTTATACTTCATTAGATGGTGTGGCAATACCTGCAGCTGGTGATACTGGAGTGTATGCAATGGCTGCTACTGAATTACAATCTTTGACTGCTCCTATGGTACTACAAACGTATGCTGAAGTAGAGTTTTTAAAGGCCGAAGCGGCAATTAGAGGATGGATTTCAACTAGTGATAAAGACCACTATGAAGCTGGTGTTACTGCAGGTATGAAAATGCTTGAGGGAATTTATGGCACTACACCAATCTCAGATGCTGAGGTTTCAACTTACTTAGCTGGTGATGGAGCTTATAAAGCTAGTGGATCTGTTGCTGAAAGATGGGAACAAGTTATGGATCAATATTGGATAGCAACATATTTTAATGAATATGAAGCTTATTCAAATTGGAGAAGATCTGGTTTTCCTACACTAACCGCCACAAGACACCCAAACAGTTATACCAACGGCCAGTTTATGGTTCGAATGATTTACCCAACTAGTGAGTCAGGAAATAATGCAGCAAACTATGCAGCTGCAGTAGCAAATCAAGGTGCTGACAGTTATACAACTCCGCTTTGGTGGGATAAATAAAATTACTTGGAAGATAAAAATTGACAGTTATTTTTTTTGTTTAAATCGCTTAAATCTAATTTCAATTTTTGCAGAGACTTGCTTTTAAAAGCAAGTCTCTTTTTTTTTAAATTATAATCCTACAAAAACTAATGAAAATATTTAAAGTTATATTTCTACTAAGTTCATTTATTGTTTTTGGACAAGAAAACCTTGCAATAGATCGCCTATACCCGACACAGGAATTGGTGATAAAACAACACGATGATTGGGGTGCAGGAAATTATAAAAAAGTAATTGAAGAATTTAAAAGCAATCCTCTAAATTATGATGATATTGTCTTTTTAGGAAATAGTATAACTGCAGGGGGAAAAGATTGGAGTAAAAGATTAAATTATCCCAATATTAGAAATAGAGGAATTGGTGGAGATGTTACAAATGGTGTGTTAGCACGAACAGATGAAATAACTTACTTCAAACCTAAAGCTGTGTTCTTATTAATCGGAATAAATGACTTATGGAATAATAATGATACTTACAGTTCTTCTGAATATATAGCTAATAATATTAAAAAAATTGCCCAAATTATTAATGTGCAAACACCAAAAACTAAGATTTATATCCAAACCGTTTTACCAACAGATAAAGAGAAACACAAGAATAACATATTAAAAATAAACGAAATAATAAAAGCCAATGAAAAAGAAAATCCATATCAAATCATTGATTTATATTCAATCTTTGTAAACGAAAATGGACTAATAAAAAGTGGGCTTTCAACAGATGGAATCCACCTTAACGAAAAGGGTTACGATACTTGGGTGGAATTTATAAAACCTATAGTTTACTCATTAAATTTGTAAAACGTTTCTAATAGTTCAGTAATTATTTTATTTATTAAAAATTGTTCGGCAGTATGGTTAATTAAAAGTTAATGGAATATCCCGAGACATGACAATAGTAGGATTCGTTTTTAATATTATTTTAATTTTTTAAGAATGATGTTTTGATGACTTAAAATAAGTGAGCTGGGGTATGGTTTTTCAAAAAGCAAATCATTATATTGTTTAAAAATAAATTATGAAAAAAATTATGGAATTTTGGGGGGTTTATTACCCAATAATATTAGCATTTCTTTCATTCCTATATTCCGTTTCCCTTTGGTTTTCTGGAAATCAGTTAGAAGGAATATTTGTAGGAATATGGGTGCCCTCTATATTATCGGCTTCGGTAGCTTTAAGACAAAGAAGAAGCGATTATCGTAGCCAAAAAAGAAAATAATGGAAAACATAGGGATGTTCATTATGGGTTCTGTTGTTTGCGGGTTATATCTTACTGGCTATTTATATATGATAAAGTACGCTAACGACTCACATGATGAAGACATGAAAATTGACATTGAAAAGGCACGACGTAACATGTCTTCAAAGGACAATAAAGAAAAAAAAGAGTAATAAATCAATAGTTACTATTAAACGACATCTAAGTCCAAATTGTCAAATAGTTCATATAATTTGTCCTTGTTAATTTGTTATATTTGATGACCATTATGAAAAAATTATTTCTAATAATTCTCATTATTCCACTAATTTCTTTAACACAAGAAATTCAACAAGTAGAAGTAATAAAATCAGAAAAACAGATTGAAAAATTGACAGAATTAGTTGGAGAAAATGAAATAAAAATTGATTTTTTAGATTTTTTATTATTTCCTGCATTGACAGTTGCCTATGAGAAAACCAGTAATTCTTACTCTGGTTTTGGGTCTACACTATTTTTAAATCTCGGAGGTGGAGACTCTGTTGGAAGTGATTATTCCGATAAATTTATCTTAACCCCATACTATAGATTCTATTTTTTAGAATCAGAAGATTTTGGAGGTTATGGAATATTTGCTGAAGTTTTTACAAAATTTGTTTCTGGAAAATATGAAAGCGAAAATGGTCTAGGTTTTAATAATGATTTGATTAATACAGAAAGTTATTTTGACATCGCACCTGGTCTTGCAGTAGGAAGAAAGTGGATTAATAGAAAAGGATTTACTTTAGAGCTTCTGTTTGGAGTTGGAAGAAATTTATTGTTCGATTCTGAGGATGATAATTATAGCACTAGAACAAGGGGGACTATCAGGGCTGGAGTTTCTGTTGGTAAAAGGTTTTAGCAAAAACTATTTCCGAAATCATTTATCTAGTTTATCTAATTTCTTTTTGATTTTTTTAATTGCATTTTGAATTGAATTTTCCGGTTCTATTATATTTTTTTCTCCCCAAAAATTTAAATCCTGAAATCCAGTGTTTGAATCAGCTAAAATGATTGATTTATTCATTAGCTCTTTTCTTTTAGGATATTCTAAAGTTGTATTTTCAATCCAATCAGTTATTGCCATTTCACTTGAGAGAGAGTAACTGGTATTAAAAATTTTCTTAGTCCAGTTTATTTTAAAATCAAGAGATAAATTACTGTAACTATAGTGCCATTTACCACCTCTTTCGGCATAGTCGACCCTATAAACTGCTTTAGTAGGCCAAACATTGGCATCCTTTGGTTTTTTTTCAACAAATAATTTAGAAGCTATTTCTTTGTTAGATAAGTTCAAAGAATAGGTGGCGCTGAGTAAAATTTTATTTTTCCCGTCGATATAAAGTTCTCCAAAAAAATATGGTTCATCAATATTTTCCTTTTGTTTAAACCTTATTACATAGACAGGCCTGTTGTTTATTTTTGAAGTTCTATGAACAGAAAAAGAATAGTTTGAAATAAATGCCGTGGGAATAAAATAATTTGGGTATTTAATAATATCTTGATAGAGCGTGTTAAAAGGTCCCCCCGATAGTTTGAGCGCAACGGTATCTAACCTTGAGTAATCTGTATCTTTTCTAATTTTTAGAATTTTGATGCCATCTCTTTTAGTGTATAATTTGTATGAAGACTTATAAATATTAATAACCGCTTCTGAAAGAGAGACGTTTCTTCTTTTTCTTTTTATAGTTTCTCTGTAAAAAGCTGTCATTATTGTATGATCTTCCAAATAATTATTTCCCGCATTTAACAAGGTTTCACGTACTAATCCTTCTACATCTTTTGGGATACTCATTACCATTTCAGAAAGAGGGGTAACAAACACGTCTAAAGAAATTGTATTTGTTGTGTTTTCAAATGACTTTAAGTCAATTATTTTTGTTTTAAATCCTATAAATGAAATTTTTATCTTGAATGAGCTATGAGATTTAGGAATTTTTATTTTAAAATCCCCTTTACTATTACTAATAGTGCTAATGTTTGACTCCAAGAGGTTTAAGTTGGCAAAAATTAAAGGCTCTTTGTTTTCTGCGTTAATTATTTTCCCAGAGAATTCAATATAATTACCCCGATCTTCACTAGACTGTGCATAGTTAAAGTAGCTCCCTAAAATAAATATGATAAAAAAATGTAAAATTAGTTTGAGTCTCATTACTAGATAAATATAACCATCTACTATTTCATTTACAAAGTCTCATTTAAACCATTTTTATTTAACTTTATTTAAATTTTAAAAATTATGGAAAAGAAAATAGAAAAGAAAAAAAATAATTTTTTGATATCTAATAATGTTTATGGTGTAATAACATTTAGCATAGTACTTTTAGTTATTACAGCTGTTATGGTAGCATACTACACATATTTTTAGAATGTACTCTATTTCCTTTAATAAAAGTTTAGTTCAAGGGCTAGAATTAGTTGACTCTAATTTGATTTTTCCCCACGAAAAAGTAATTGATAAAAAAACCTCTTTATTAATAGATTATTTAAAAACTTTTAATAATTCCATAATAATCTCTTCAATATTATGCTGTTCTAAAAGTATGGTTATTATCGATGGTCATCATAGATTCTTTGCTCTAAAAAAACTTGGGTTTAAAAAAATCCCTGTGACAAAGCTGAATTATTCCTCCTCTGATATTAAAACAGATCATATGGAAAAGTTCTCCAAAAAAGACATAATAAATTCTGGGTTAAGAAAAGAATTTATGGAGCCTAAAAGCACTAATCATATTGTCTATTGCATGAAGTCAAAAATATGGGAACCCGTTATATTACTTTCAAGCTTATTTAAACTAAATTTTACAAAATGAGTTTCACTTTAAATAATCTGATAGAAGCTGAGAAAAAGGCGGCAAATTTGTTTCTAGAAATTGAATCACAGGGCTTGTTAGAGCCTGGGAAATCTGAAAAAGAAATTAACCATTCCATTTTTGATTTAGCATTCAAAATGTATGGAATTAAAAAATATTGGCATAAAAGAATTGTTCGATGTGGTAAAAATACTTTACAGCCTTACAATGAAAATCCTGAAAATTTAATTCTTCAAAAAGACGATATTCTATTTATAGATTTTGGCCCAATATTCGAAGAATGGGAAGCTGATTTTGGAAGGACTTATGTAATTGGGAACGATCCATATAAAATCAAACTCAAAAACGATATTGAATCTGCCTGGCATGAATGTAAGGCATATTTTGAAACACAAAAAGAAATCACTGGCTCTGCTCTTTACAGCTATGTGACCAATTTAGCCAACCAATATAATTGGGAATTTGGAGGAGAAATAGCTGGACACATAATCGGACATTATCCACACGAAAAATTAGAAAAAGAAGATAAGACTAATTATATACATCCTAAAAATCATGAAAATATGTTTAGTCTTGATAAAAATGAAAAGGTTAGAAATTGGATATTGGAAATACATTTTGTTGATAAAGAGAAAAAAATTGGAGGATTTTTTGAGCAATTATTAGCCTAATTTCCACTTCTTTTGTTACATTTAATAAATAATATAAATCATTATGGGAAGTAAATTTTTTGGAAATAGAATGGAAAAGCAACCTCCAGGTAAAAAAGGAGTTAAGCAAAACTTTAAAAATAAATCCAACAACGCTAAATCAAGTGGTGTTAGAAAAACAGGAAGAGGAAATTAATATTTTTCTAAAAACTAGTATAACTTTAATATTTCTCTGTCAAATTACAAACTAATTATAATCAATATGAACTCATTTAAATCATTTTCTCTTTTATTTTATTTTACATTTTTTGCATTAACAGCGCAAGGAATCGAATCTAATTCACAAACATTACTCAAAATAAACACAGAAAAAAGTACATTAAAATGGATTGGAGAAAAAATAACCACTAGTCAGCATTCTGGCTCTTTAAATTTTAAATCTGGAGAAATGACTATTAAAGATGGTTTAGTTGTATCCGGAAATTTTATTGTGGATATGACCTCAATTTCTGTTGAAGATATTTCAGGTTCCGAAAAAAAAAGACTGGAAGGGCACTTGAAATCAGATGATTTTTTTTCTGTTGATAAGCATGATAAAGCCCTTTTATCTATTAAAGGCTCCAAAAAGACTGATAAAGGTTTTCTTGTTGATGCCAATTTAACTATTAAAGATCTTACTCACCCCATTCAATTTAATATGGTTTCAATTGAAGGTGGATACAACGCTGATTTAGTGTTTGATAGAAGTAAATATAATGTACGTTTTCGATCTGGTAGTTTCTTTGAGAACTTAGGAGACAAACTCATTATTGATGATATTGTGCTATCATCTGAGTTACGTTTTTAATTTCTACGAAATCAACATTTTTATAGCTTAAAATACTTTTTATTTCAACTAATTACTTATTTTCGCCTTTTTTATGGAAATAAGAAATCTAAATCGAAACGATTTTGATCAAGTGATTAACCTTTTAGTCACATCATTTAGTTCCAGATATAATCATCCGCCTATTAATGAAAATCTAAACAATCCTAACACGATATGTCTTGTCGCTGTGATTGATAATGTAATTATCGGAGTGGCCTCTCTCTACATTATCGAAAAACTGACAAGAAAAATGGGTTTAATTGAAGATGTAGCGGTTGATTTAAAATATAGAGGAAAAGGTATTGGGAAAAAATTGATTCAAAAGCTGATAGTCGAGTCAAAAAAACAAGGCTGTGATAAAACTGTCTTGAACTCCACAGAAAATAACGTTCCATTTTATGAGAAAATTGGGTTTACCGTAAATGAATTACAAATGGTATTAAGAAATAATTAAATGTGTGGAATTGTCGGTTACTTAGGAAATAAAAAAGCTTATAATATTCTTATAAATGGTTTAAGAAGACTTGAATACCGTGGTTATGATTCATCAGGTATTATGCTTTACAATGGTGAGCTGTCAGTAAAAAAAACCAAAGGAAAAGTTTCTGATTTAGAGGTTTTATATAAAAACGAAAATGATAAAAGAGGGAATATTGGGCTTGGGCATACTAGGTGGGCTACCCATGGTCCCCCCAATAAAATTAATTCTCATCCACATCTATCAAATTCAGGAGAATTATGCATAATTCATAATGGAATAATTGAAAATTATGATGCCTTAAGAACCGTGCTAAAAAGAAAAGGATATGATTTTAAATCTGACACAGATTCTGAAGTTCTCGTAAACTTCATTGAAGAAATTAAAAAAAGTAAAAAAGTAAAATTAGGGAAAGCTGTGAGATTGGCATTAAAAGAGGTTGTTGGAGCTTATGCAATTGCTGTTTTTGATAAGTCAAACCCGTCTGAAATAGTTACTGCTAAGTTAGGCAGTCCATTAGCTATTGGAATTGGTGAATCCGAATATTATATAGGTTCTGACCCTTCTCCATTTTTAGAATTTACCAAAAAGTGTATCTATCTAAATGACTACGAAATGGCAATCATCAGCCTCAAAAAAGGCTTGATATTAAGAGAGATTACAAAAGACACTATTCTAGATCCTTTTATTGAAAATCTTAAGCATAATATTGAAGAGGTTGAAAAGGGTGGTTATAAGCACTTTATGCTTAAAGAAATTTATGAACAACCACAATCTGTTACAGATACATTTAGAGGGCGGCTAATATCTCCTTCATTACCAATTAAAATTTCTTCAATTGAAAAAAGTTTTGAAAAATTTAAATCAGCTAATAGAATTATTTTTATTTCTTGTGGCACTTCTTGGCATGCAAGTCTATTAGGTGAATATTTTTTTGAAGAACTCCTTAGAAAACCTGTTGAAGTTGAGTACGCGTCAGAATTTAGATATAGAAATCCTGTTATTAATGAGAATGACATTATCATTCCTATTTCACAATCCGGAGAAACAGCTGACACATTAGCTGCTATAAAAATGGCCAAAAAAAGGGGCGCTTTTTTGTATGGAATTTGTAACGTAGTTGGGTCATCTATTGCTAGAGAAACTGATACAGGTGTTTACACTCATGCTGGTTCAGAAATTGGAGTTGCTTCAACTAAGGCCTTTACTTGTCAAATAAGTTTAATTCTGTTAATGGCGTTAGACTTAGGTAAAAGAATGAATACTATTGATGAAAATAGATATCAAAGAATAATAAAGGAATTATCAAAGCTTCCAGAATTAATTGAAAGAGTATTATCAATTGGTGAAAAAACTGAAAGAATAGCAAAAAAATTTATTAAATCCCCCAATTTTCTTTATTTAGGTAGAGGGTATCATTTCCCGATTGCTCTTGAGGGGGCTTTAAAGCTTAAAGAAATCTCTTACATTCATGCAGAGGGATATCCTGCAGCGGAAATGAAACATGGGCCAATCGCGCTTATTGATAAAAATATGCCAGTTGTGGTGATTGCAACAAAAAAGGGTAATTACCAAAAAGTAGTAAGTAACATAATGGAAATAAAAGCTAGAGAAGGTGAAATTATTGCAATAGTATCAGAGGGAGATAAAGAAATCGAATCTATCGCAAACCACTTTATTGAAATCCCCGAATGTGATGAACTAATTGCTCCAATTTTGGCAAATATTCCACTTCAACTATTGTCATATCATATTGCAGAAAAAAAAGACTGTAATGTAGATCAGCCCAGAAATTTAGCCAAATCTGTTACCGTGGAGTAATTCTGAAAGATTATATTTATCTTTTCAAGCTATAAATACTCAAAATTGAAAGTCAAAAATTTTGGATTAATATTAGGGCCCTCCCTTTTTCTAATCATACTTATATGGTTTCACCCTGAAGGATTAAGTAAAGAAGCTAATGCAATTTTAGCTTCTACTATTTGGATTGCCGTGTGGTGGATTACTGAAGCGGTTCCTATTGCAATCACCTCTTTATTGCCTGTTGTTTTATTCCCTTTAACAGGCGGAATGGAGTTAGCTGAAACCACAGCTTCTTTTGGCCACAGATATATTTTCTTATATATAGGAGGCTTTATATTAGCCATAGCAATTGAACGCTGGAACCTACATAAAAGAATAGCTTTAAATATTATACAATTAATTGGAACTAATGTCAAAAATGTCATATTGGGTTTTATGGTAGCTACCGCATTTCTTTCAATGTGGATTTCTAATACTGCAACCTCTGTAATGATGCTTCCAATTGGTATGTCAATCATAAGTCAATTAATGGATAATCCTAAAACGGTTGAAAATGAAAATCAAAACTTTGGTAAAGCATTAATGCTTGCCATTGCTTACAGCGCTTCTATAGGTGGAATGGCTACATTAATTGGCACACCTCCCAATTTAGTTTTAGCCACAATCGTGCAAGAAACCTATGGAATAGAAATTACTTTTTCCAAATGGTTTATGTTTGGGCTGCCAATTTCATTAATTCTTTTAGCTATCTGTTGGAAATATTTGACTGAAATTGCATTTACTTTTAAGCAAAAAAAATTCCCGGGAGGAAGAAATGAAATAAATAAACAATTAAAATCGTTAGGTAAATTATCTTATGAAGAAAAGATGGTTTTATTAATTTTTGTTGGAACTGCTTTTGCGTGGATTACTAGATCGTTCTTGTTACAAAAACTTATTCCCAATCTTGATGATACAATTATTGCTGTTATTGCAGGAATTCTACTATTTATTTTACCAGCATCAAAAAGTAAAAATAGAAAACTCATTAATTGGGAAGAAGCAGTCAAGTTACCGTGGGGGATTCTATTACTTTTTGGAGGTGGTTTAGCCTTAGCTCAAGGGTTTAAAACAAGTGGTTTAGCAGAATGGATTGGCGGTCAGTTAACCTTACTAGAGGGTGCCTCTATTTTTATTTTACTTTTATTTTTAATTGCTTTGGTAAATTTCTTAACTGAGATAACTTCAAACTTAGCTACAACTGCTATGATTTTACCGATTCTCGCTCCACTATCATTGGTGCTTGACGTAAATCCTTTTATTTTAATGGTTGGAGCAACTGTAGCGGCATCTTGTGCATTTATGTTACCTGTAGCAACCCCTCCCAATGCGGTTGTTTTTGGTTCAGGTTATTTAAGAATTCCTGATATGGCTAAAACTGGGGTATGGATGAATCTTTTTTCAATAATTTTCTTAACAATAATGGTTTATTTTTTATTGCCAATTCTTTGGGGGTTTAATCCTAATGAAATCATTTCCTGATTAACTTAACATAAATTTATAAAATTGACTCTCCGTTTTCATCCGTTGTTAACACTTCAGACATGTAATCTACAAATGGACGAACTCGCTTAATAGCTTGTTCGATTGAGTCTATAAAGCCTTTTTCACATACTTGTTTATCAGAATATTGAATTGAAAATATATATTGCTTTTTACGAATCAGCTCAATTTCCGGATGATTTTTGTCTATTCCCCTAGGAGCTGTTTTTAGTTCACTTCCCTTCAATTCTCCCCATGTAGATTGAAAAACTGAAGCATTCATTATCTCTTTAAACTCTTTTGCATCATAAACTAACTCTTGACGTATTCTTCTAAGATCAGCTGGGTTTGGATCCCAGAAACCACATGCTAAAAAGTTGTTTCCAGGTGAAATATGCAAATAATACCCTGCTCTGTTTTGTGGTTTTATACGATGCCATGTTAATCCAAAATGAGTTTTAAAAGGTGTTTTGTCTTTAGAAAACCTTACATCTCTATAAATCCGAAATAACTTAAAGCGATCAATATTGTCAAATTTATTTAATCTGTTTTTTATCTCCTCACCAAAAACTTTAACTTCAAGTTCATGTAATTTAAAAGTTGATTTATGCTTTAAAAACCATTCACGGTTATTATTAACTTTAAGTTTTTTAAAGAATTTAAAGATTGAATTGGATAAAGTCATAATATAAATTTACGAATGAATTTTTATTAAAAACAATTCATAATAGAATAATTATATTTACATAAATGGGTAATCAAAAAATCAGATATTACAGAGAAGAAGGTGAAAATTTTGCAGATGTTTTTGTCAGTGAAAATTTGACCTTTAAGTGTAGGGTAAGCGGAATGAACAACAGTGGGGATACAGTAATATTACTTCATGGTTTTCCCGAAACTTCTAGAATGTGGTATAAACTAATTAAAGTTTTAGATTCAAAAAACTTTAGAGTAATAGCTCCCGATCAAAGAGGTTATAGCCCAGGTGCTAGACCCCTAAAAATTAAGGATTATAAAATCAATGCATTAACTCTAGATATAATAAATATTGCTAATCTTTTTGATGCAAATAGATTTCATCTTATTGGTCATGATTGGGGGGCTGCTGTAGGTTGGGTAATATGCTCAATGTTCAAAAAAAGAGTTATTAGTTATTCCGCTCTTTCGGTTCCGCATTTAGATGCATTTAGTGATGCCATTTCAAATGACGAAGTTCAACAGAAAAAAAGTTATTACATTAAATTGTTTAGAATACGATTTTTACCCGAATTGTATTTTAAAATGTTTAGTTATTCTCGTTTAAGGGCCATTTGGAGTAGTATCAATAGAGAGGAAATAAAACATTATTTAAAGGTATTTAGCCAAAAAAATGCTCTAAAGGCTGCCTTAAATTGGTATCGAGCTACTAATTTAAGAAGTACTAGAAAAATTGGTGATATTTTTAGCCCAACTCTTATGATCTATGGAATCAGAGACGTGGCAATTGGAGAAAAAGCTGTGAATCAAACTGCCAAGCACATTAAAGGACCCTACTGTGTAAAAAAAATTAATTCTTCTCATTGGTTAATTCAAGAGTCCTTTGATATTATTTCCAAAGAAATTTTAAATCATTTAGGAAAGCATAAATAAAGACATATTCTTTATATTTAAATATGCTAAAAAATTTTATACATCTAGTTTTATCTTTTATTGCCTTTTCATTAGCCTATTCGATTGCCTTTTTAACAGAAATTGATTTAGTTAAAAATGCTGTTTTATATGCCTTTATTATTCAATGGATTTTATTTGTGCCTGCTTACCTTTTTAAGACTGAGAAATTTTATGACCTTTCTGGTAGTTTTACTTACGTGTTTGTCGTCTCTTATATTTTGTATAGTCAGTTTACAGAAAGTGGACTAAACATTGGTAATATTATTATTGGTAGCTGCATTATAATTTGGGCTGTGAGGCTAGGAACCTTTTTGTTTTTCAGAATTAAAAAAGCTGGAAAAGATAAACGTTTCGATGAGATTAAAACCTCAGCCTCTAGATTTTTTATGACTTGGACATTACAAGGTATGTGGGTTTCAATATGTTCTGCGTGTGCACTTGCAGCAATTTCGAGCGCTAAAGGTGTAGAAATAAATATGCTCTTTTATATAGGTCTAGTATGTTTTTTAATAGGTTTTATTACTGAAATAATCGCTGACAATCAAAAGACAAAATTTAGAGAGGATCCGAAAAACAAAGATAATTTTATTAGTTCTGGCCTTTGGGCTTACTCTAGACATCCTAATTACTTAGGAGAAATAGTTCTCTGGCTTGGAGTCTCAATAATGGCAGTTTCTTCTTTAAGCGGGCCCCAATATATTACTTTAATATCTCCTGTTTTTACTTATGTTTTACTTGTTTACGTAAGTGGTGTAAGAATTTTAGAGGCTAACGGAAAAGAAAAATGGGGAAATTTAGAAACCTATCAAGAATATCTTAAAAAAACTCCTGCTTTAATTTTTTAATTCATTTTCTAGGCTAAATGATTCATCACGTTTATTTTTCAAAAGAAAGTTAGTATCTTGATATAGAAAATATCAAAAAAATTATTATGGACAATTCAATATCAAAAAACAAACTATTTACAGCTGCCTGTATTTCTCTTATTGTAACAGCAATGACATTTGCTATAAGAGCAGGCATATTAACAGATTTAGGAATTCAATTTGATTTATCTGACACTCAGCTTGGATATATAAATAGTTTGGCATTTCTTGGATTTCCAGTTGCAACAGTTATTGGAGGACTTTTGTATAATTTTTTAGGAGCTAGAAAGCTAATGATTATTGCTTTTTTATCTCATGTTATAGGGCTTTTGATGACAATCTATGCTGGAGGATTTACTACGCTTCTAGTTTCTTCATTCTTTATAGGTTTTGCGAATGGTTCTGTTGAAGCTGCCTGTAATCCTTTGATTGCAGACATGTATACAAAAAACCGAACCGCTATGCTAAATAAATTTCACGTTTGGTTCCCTGGTGGAATTGTAATTGGCGCCTTAACTTCTAACTTTATGACCAATTTGGGACTGGGATGGGAATTACAAATTGCAGTAATGCTAATCCCAACAGCAATCTATGGTTATTTATTTTTCAAAGAAGAATTTCCTGAAAGCGAACACATTGAAACCGATACTTCTGTAAACTTTCAATCCCTGTTCAATCCGTTATTTTTATTAATTGTTGCCTGTATGACGCTAACTGCTATTTCAGAGTTTGGCCCACAGCAATGGATAGAAAGAATTCTTGGTAACTCAGGCGTGAACCCTCTTCTAATTTTAGCAATGGTTTCAGGGATTATGGCTTTAGGTAGATATTTCGCTGGACCTATTATTCACAAATTAAACCCTATTGGTGTTTTATTGATGTCTGCAATTCTCACAACAGGAGCTGTCTTCTACATGAGTATCGCTGAGGGATCTATGATTTATTTTGGTGCTGTTTTATTTGCTTTTGGCGTTTGTTATTTCTGGCCAACCATGATTGGTTTTGTATCAGAATACCTTCCCAAAACCGGAGCTTTAGGCATGTCACTTGTTGGTGGAGCAGGAATGCTATCCACCTCGATATGGCAACCTGTAATCGGGTCATGGTTGGATGCTGAAAAAGAAATTGCTTTAGCTTCTGGTATTGGACAAGATGCTGCAGAACTAATAGCAGGAAAAGCCGCTTTAGGAAATATGGCCTATTTCCCTTTGGCATTAATATTCCTTTTTGGAATGTTATTTGTTTTTAGAAAAAATTTAGAGAAGAATAGGGTCTCACAAACTGCATAAATAAATAAAATTATGAGTAGAAAAATTAAATTAGGAATTCTAGGTGGTGGTGGTGATTCTCTAATTGGAGTGCTTCACAGAGTAGCAGCCAATATGTTTGATAAATATGAAATTGTAGGAGGGGTTTTCAATCCAAACTTTAAAGAAAATATTGAATTTGCCAAAACGTTAGGGTTAAATTCCTCAAGAATTTATGAAGATTATGAGAGTTTGATTGAAGAAGAATCAAAATTAAATAGCTCCGAAAAAATGCAGGTTATTTCTGTATTAACCCCCAATTTCCTTCATTATCCAATGGCTAAAAAATTACTGGAAAATAACTTTCATGTAATCTGTGAAAAACCTTTAACCACAACTTATAAAGAAGCGATTGAATTGCAACAAATTCAAAAAGAAAAAAATGCTGTTTTCGCTGTAACTCATACATACACTGGTTACCCAATGGTGAGACAAATGACCAAAATGATTTCTGACGGAATTATTGGAGATATTCAAAAGGTCGATGCACAATATTTGCAAGGATGGTTAAACCCTATAATTCATGATAAAAATAAAAGATCCTCTACTTGGAGGTTAGACCCTGAAAAATCTGGTTCTAGTTGTTGTCTTGGTGACATTGGAACCCATGCTTTTAACATGGTTGAATTAGTTACTGGAATGAAAGTAGATAAATTACTGGCAGATCTTAATACTTTGTATGAGGACAATCAAATGGATGTTGATGCTAATATTCTAATTAGATTTTCAAATAACGCTAAGGGAACAATTAGATCTAGTCAAATTGCAACTGGTGAGGAAAATAATATTAGAATAAATGTTTACGGAAGTAAAGGGGCTTTAAAATGGGAACAAGAAAATCCTAATTATCTTTACCAACTTAGTGATGATAGGCCTTTACAAGTTTTAAAGCCAGGCCATTCCTATAATTCTAAAATATCTCTTGATGGAACTAAGCTGCCACCAGGCCATCCTGAGGGAATATTTGATGCTATGGGTAATATCTACAAAGGAGTAGCAAGGGCAATCAATAATGAGACTTATGATAAAGCAGAGTTTCCTGCAATAGAAGATGGGGTAAGAGGAATGGATTTTATTGAAAAAGCACTAGACTCTAATTCAAAAGGAAATGTCTGGGTTGAACTGAACAAATAAAAAGTATGAAAACTATAAAAGGTCCTGCTATATTTTTAGCTCAATTCGTTGGGGACGAAAAACCATTCAACAATCTAACTAACATATGTAAATGGGCGAAAGACTTAGGTTATAAAGCTGTTCAAATTCCAACTTGGGATCACAGGCTTATAGATATCACAAAAGCAGGTGAAAGCAAGGATTATTGCGATGAAATAAAAGGAATTGTACATTCTAATGGGTTAGAAATTTCTGAACTATCAACTCATCTTCAAGGACAATTGGTGGCTTCTCATTATGCATATGATAAAATGTTTGACGCATTTGCGCCTAAAGAATTACATGGAAATGTAAAAGAAAGAACTAATTGGGCCATAGATCAAATGAAATCAGCTTCTAACGCAAGTAAACATTTAGGGATAAAGGTAATGGCTTCTTTTTCAGGTTCTCTTCTTTTTCATACTATTTACCCATGGCCACAACGGCCAAGTGGACTCGTTGAGGCTGGGTTCAAAGAATTAGCAGCTAGATGGATTCCAATTCTAAACCACTGTAAAGACAATGGAGTTGATGTTTGTTACGAAATTCACCCCGGAGAAGATTTACATGATGGTGTAACATTTGAAAGATTTTTAAAGGCCACCAACAATCATTCGAGTGCCAAAATTTTATATGATCCTAGTCATTTTATTTTACAACAAATGGATTACATAAAGTTTATTGACTATTACCATGAGCATATAAAAATGTTTCATGTAAAAGACGCTGAGTATAATCCATCAGGAAAATCAGGTGTTTATGGGGGTTATCAAGATTGGATTGATCGTCCAGGAAGGTTCAGGTCTCCAGGGGATGGGCAAATAGATTTTAAAAGTATTTTTTCTAAACTCAGTCAATACAATTTTGATGGATGGGCAGTTCTTGAATGGGAATGCTGTATAAAATCTGCTGAACAAGGTGCAAAAGAGGGTTCTAAGTTTATTAAAGATCATATTATTGAAGTTTCTGAAAAAGCTTTCGATGATTTTGCGGGGCAAGAAACAAATCACGATGATATTAATAAAATTTTAGGCCTCTAAAGTTTAGATTAATATTTTATTGAAGATTAATTTTAAAATTTAAATATGAAAAGAAAAGTAGTTGCAATTTGGGAAGGCGATGGGGCTGATGGAAGTGGAGTTTTAACAGCTCAAAGTGGGGCTTTTAACAACATGCCATATAGTTTCAAAACTAGATTTGAAAATGACAATGGTCAGCTTGGAACAAATCCAGAAGAACTGATAGCTGCCGCCCATGCTGGTTGTTTTAACATGAAGTTAAGTTTTGTTTTAAATGAAGCTAATTTTAACCCCGAGACCCTCGATACGGAGGCAATACTAACATTTGAAGATGGTAAAATTATGTCAATTGAACTAAATCTTGAAGCTAAAGTCCCAGGGATAAATGAGGAAAAATTTAAAGAACTAGCAGAAAATGCAAAAATTAATTGTCCTATTTCAGGGGTTTTAAACTGTGAAATTATTTTAAATTCCGTATTACTTTAAAGTTTTAACTGCAATCCTTCTACTGCGATATTATATCCACTGGAAACAACATGTTTATATTCTTCTGATTCTGAATTTAAAAGTGGATTTGTATGATTTAAATGTATAAAATATATTTTTTTTCGGTTATGTTCTTTTAAATCTTTAAATAGTTCTAAGCTTTCAATGATAAAAGGATGAGGTATTTCAGAAATGTCTCTATTGTTAATTTCTTTTGCATCATAAAAAGTCCCATCTAAAAAAGCATAATCAACTTGAGAAATAAGATTTACAATAGATTTTTCCCATTTGCTCCATTTGTCAATGTCTGGAATAAATATGGCCGATTTTTTAGGGCCAATAATTTTAAAACCTACTGTTTCTGAATATTCGTCTCTGTGGGGAACTAAAAAAGGAAGAATTCTTAAGTTTTCCGTTAATTTTATCTCTTTTTCATTAATAAGAGTTTTTAATTCAACATTTTTTAGTTTAACTAACTGATCCCATGGACCGTTAGAGGAGATAAAATCTGTCATTTTGGGCATTAAATATAGAGGAATTTCAGATGCATTAGAAACTTCTCTGCCTAAATTTATCAGTCCTGAATAATGCCCTATGTGAGCATGGGTAATAAAAATCCCATCCAGTTTTTTAGATTTGTTTGTTAAAAAATCGTTTAGTTGAAAAGCAATATCAGGCGAAGCTTCAATTATATAGTTTTTGTTTTTAAAATGGTCTGATATACCTAAGCTAACCACTCTTTTCTCAGAAAACCCTCTTTCAAAATAATCTTTACAACATGACTTTTCGCAACCTAAATGTGGAATTCCTCCATCTTGAACAGAACCTAAAATATTTATTTCAACTGATTTTTCTAAACTTAGAGATTCGTGAGGTAATTCTTTACAGCTAAAAATAAAAATGGGTATAAATAGATAAATAAATATTTTTTTTCTATTTAAACCTCTCTGGATTATCAAATTAGTCGAATAAAGCCTTTAGTTCTGTTGCATCCTTGGGAGATAGTTTTCCCGCTAAAACTAAACTTAATTGTCGTCTTCTAAGTGCTGCATCATACCTTTGTTTTTCTAACTCAGTTTGAGGATTAATAGCAGGAACTTTAACAGTTTCTCCTTTATTATTTACAGCTACAAAAGTATAAATTGCCTCATTTACTTTAAACTTTTTTAAATGAGTCTTGTTTTGTTTCCACACATCAATAAAGACTTCCATTGAAGAATTGAAAGCTCTAGAAACTTTTGCTTCAATTGTTAAAATACTTCCGTTGGGTACTGGTTCTCCAAAAGCAACATTATTAACGGAAGCTGTGACAACTACTTGTTCAGAATGTTTAATTGCTGCAATACTTGCTACTTTATCCATTCTTGCTAATAATTCCCCCCCAAAAAGATTATTTAGACTGTTTGTGTCTCCAGGTAAAACTATGTCAGTTTGAATTGTCTTAGAATTTTCAGGTATTTTGGCATCCATTATGTAAAGTAGATTAAAAACTATTATTTAGCCTCAAAAATCCAAGCTTCCTTATTCTCTTTTCCCTGAATCACTCTGAGTTCAGAAACGGCATCCTCACGATTTACGAAACTATTAAAGGCAACTGGGTTCAGCCCCTTTTCATTTAACTCTAACCTAGAAGCATCATAACCTTTTTCCTTTAAATTCAAAACAAGGTTCTCAGCATTTTGAGATATTCTAAAAGCTCCGGCTATAATGAAATATTTTTTTTCTTTTATTTTAACGCTTAAAGTTAACGAAGGTAAGGTCCCTAAGTCAAAAACCGCTTTTTGAACTTTTTGCTTAGTCTGTTTTCTATATTCTTGTTCATAGGCAATTTCTTGCTCAATAATATTGTTTTTTTCATTAATATAAAGAGAAGTAACTCCAATAATTAAGCAAACCCAGATTGCTGCTTGTGTAAAATAATTTTTTGTGTGTTTTTGAGGCTTAAAATATGTTGGTATTTTTTTATTATTTTTTATTGAATGTGATTGGACATCTTTAGGCTCTGAAACAAAAATATCTGGAAGACCAAAAGAATCTTTTAAATGATTCAACTCTCTAGAGGGAACAAAAATAACTTTGTCTTCTTTATTTAAATAAAGTTCTCCGATATTTTTTAATATAATCGTTTCTGCTTTTATCTTCTTAGACCAAGACAAAACTATATGATGAATCTTTTTAACGGCATCATCGTAGGGGATATTTAAATCATTAGAGATTTCTTTAGCTAATAATCCATCGTTATCTCTTATCTGTGAATTAAATGAAATTTGTTTATAAGGGGGGTGAAATTTTTGTTCTTTAAAATCATATTCAGCAGATTTGTAATTACCTAAAAAGCTCCCAAAGCCTGGAACAGTTACACAATCGTGATCGAATAATAAGTTGCTAATATGTTTAGAAAGCTGCATCAATCAAAAATACATTTTTTTGGTTTAAAATGTAATGCTAAGAGCTAAAATTATTAACAGTTAATTATACCCTAATTTCTTCCTAACCCTTCCAATAACCTCATTGGCAACTAATTTAGCTTTATTCGCTCCAATATCTAAAGCTGAATCAATTTCTTCCAAGTTATCCATGTAATAATTAAACTTTATTCTTTGATCTTTAAATTTTTCTAAAATGAAATTAAATAATTCTTGTTTGGCGTGCCCATATCCAAAACCTCCTTTTTTATAATTTTCTTTTAAAGAGTCTATAGATTTTTTATCAGCTATTAATGAATATATTTTAAACACATTACAGTTCTCAAAATCCTTTGGCTTCTCAATTGGAGTGCTGTCAGTCTCAATAGACATAATTTGTTTTTTCAATAGCTTTTCAGGAAGAAATATATCAATAGTATTTCCCTTAGATTTACTCATTTTTTCACCATTAGTTCCTAAAACATATTTAGTCATTTCATTAATTTTAGGACTCGGTATAACAAAAGTTTCGCCAAAAATATTGTTAAATCTGGAGCCTACATCCCTTGTCATTTCTAAATGTTGTTGTTGGTCTTTACCAACGGGAACATATTCTGCATCGTAAAGTAAAATATCTGCCGCCATAAGTAAAGGATAAGTAAATATTCCTGCATTAACATCGTTTAGTCTGTCGGATTTATCTTTGAAAGAATGGGCTAATGTCAATCTTTGATAAGGAAAATGACAGGATAAAATCCAAGAAAGTTCAGTGGCAATTGGCACGTCACTCTGACGGTAAAAAACAGTCTTATTAATATCAAGGTCAAAAGCTAACCAAGCAGCTGCAGTAGCGTATGTATTGTGTTTTAATTGCTTTGAATCCTTTATTTGAGTTAGTGAATGTAAGTCTGCAATAAAAAGAAAAGATTCATTTTTTTTATCATTGGCCATCTCAATCGCTGGTATTATAGCTCCTAATATGTTTCCTAAATGTGGAGTGCCTGTACTTTGAACACCAGTTAAAATTCTTGACATACAAATATTATTACCAACAAAAGTAATAGATTTAAAAAACATATTACTCATTTACTTACTTTTACATTAATGGTTAGAATTATAAAAATCATATTATGCGGGCTTTATAACGTATGGTTTTACACTCTTGCAGGTGTAACTATGATTATTTTTCTTCCCTTTCTTTTTGTCGCAAGCCTTAAAGAAAGCTGGTACCCGTATTTCTTTTGGTTTGCCAGAAATATTTGGTCTTCAGTCATATTATATGGGATGGGGCTTTTCCCAAAAATAGAATACAAAGAACCTTTAAAAAAAGGGGAAAGCTACATGTTAGTAGCTAACCACAAAAGTATGATCGATGTAATGCTAATGCTAAAAGTCTGTAAATATCCTTTTATGTTTGTAGGTAAAAAAGAACTTTTAAAGCTTCCTGTTTTTGGATTTTTATACAAAAGAGTGGCTATAATGGTTAACCGAGATAGTGCTGGCAGTAGAAAAGCCGTTTATGGTCATGCTGAAAGGAGGCTTAAACAAGGTTTAGGAATTTGTATTTTTCCAGAGGGAGGTGTTTTTGGCCCAGAGGTTAAACTTGCCCCGTTCAAGAATGGTGCATTTAGATTCTCTACAGATTTTCAAATGCCCATAGTTCCAATGTCTTTTTTAGATTGTGAAAAAAGATATCCATATCATTTTTCTTACAATCATTTTGTTGGTGGACCTGGTATTCTCAGGGTTAGAGTTCACAATCATATCAGTACAAAAGGAAAAGGTCTAGAGGACATGGATGCTCTCAAACAACAGGTCTATGATTTGTTATATAATGATTTGGAAGATTAGGCCTTTAGAGCCTCTACAATTTTAGCTTCTAATTCTTCGCAAAGATCAGGATTGTCCGTTAATATTGCTTTTACAGAATCTCTTCCTTGACCTAATTTAGTGTCGCCATAGCTAAACCAAGAACCACTTTTATCAATAATTCCGTGATCAACACCAAGATCTATGATTTCTCCCATTTTAGAAATTCCCTTACTATACATGATGTCAAATTCACTTAATTTAAATGGGGGTGCAACTTTATTTTTTACCACCTTAACTCTGGTTTTATTCCCAAGAACATTTCCATTTGTATCCTTGATTTGGGTTGATCTTCTAATATCTAATCTAACCGATGAATAAAATTTCAAGGCATTACCTCCCGTTGTAGTTTCTGGGTTACCAAACATGACTCCAATTTTTTCTCTTAGCTGATTGATAAATATTACTGTACAATTCGTCTTACTAATATTAGAAGTCAACTTTCTTAAAGCTTGAGACATTAATCTGGCGTGTAGGCCCATTTTTGAGTCACCCATTTCTCCTTCAATTTCACTTCTTGGAGTAAGAGCTGCTACTGAATCTATAACAATTATGTCAATTGCACCAGATCTAATTAGGTTGTCTGCTATTTCAAGGGCTTGTTCTCCATTATCAGGCTGAGAAATAATCAATTCATCAATATTTACTTTTAAATTTTGAGCATAAAACCTATCAAAAGCGTGTTCAGCATCAATAAAAGCAGCTATTCCACCTGCCTTTTGACATTCTGCGATTGCATGGAGCGTAAGTGTAGTTTTTCCTGAAGATTCAGGACCATAAATTTCAATCACTCTACCCTTTGGGTATCCACCAACTCCCAATGCATAATCTAAGGTTAAAGATCCGCTAGAAATTGACTCGACTTCCTGAGCCACAGAATCTCCCATTTTCATGACAGTTCCTTTGCCATAAGCTTTGTCTAATTTGTCTAAAGTTAATTGAAGTGCTTTCTGCTTAGAATCTTTGTCTTTACTCATAAGTAATTGTAATTAGGTTGTAAGCTAAAGTACAATATATTTAAAAGAACTCATAATAGAAAAAGGTCGATTTTTGTTATAAATTATAAAATATTATTTTCGCTTTTTAATGGAATTATATAATAAACTTAGCGCTAAGCAAAGAGCTGTTTTAATTGAAAAGGCTGGAGGTAAAAGACTTACATTATCTTTTTATAAATACCATGAAATAAAAAACACTAAACTTTTTAGAGACCACCTTTATTTAACATGGAACGCCCTTGATGTTTTGGGTAGGATTTATATTGCTAACGAGGGAATAAATGCTCAACTTTCTGTTCCGTCTGAAAGTTTTGATGACTTTAAAACCAGTATTGATGAAATAGATTTTTTAAAAGAGGTTAGGCTAAATATCGCTATTGAACATGACAACCATTCGTTTTTAAAATTAAAAATAAAACTTAGAAATAAAATTGTAGCTGACGGGTTAGACTCTGTTAGTATTGATTTAAACAAAAGTGGCGAACATTTAAACGCAAAACAATTTAATGATTTAGTTGAAAAACCTGAGACACTTCTTGTTGATATGAGGAATCACTATGAAAGTGAGATTGGTCATTTTGAAGGAGCCATATTGCCTGATGTCGATAGCTTCAGAGAGTCACTGCCAATTATTGAAAAAAGCTTAAATAAACACAAAGAGTCCAAAAACATCGTTATGTATTGCACGGGTGGAATAAGATGTGAAAAAGCCAGTGCTTTTCTAAAACACAAAGGTTTTAAAAATGTTTTTCAATTAGAAGGGGGAATAATCGAATACACTCGTCAAGTAAAAGAAAAAGGCATTAAAAACAAATATCTAGGGAAAAACTTTGTTTTTGATCACAGAAGAAGTGAGTCTATTTCCTCTGAAATAATTTCAGATTGCCATCAATGTGGAGAAAAATGTGATGATCATGTTAATTGCGCAAACGAGGCTTGTCACCTTTTATTTATCCAATGTGAAAAATGCTCTAAACTATACGACAATTGCTGCTCCCCAAAATGTAAAGAAATTAATTCTTTGCCCTTAGAAAAACAAAAGAAACTAAGAAAAGGAAAAGGAAACAGTAATAAGATATTTAAAAAAGGCCGTTCCAAAGTTCTTAAATACAAGAAAACATCTACTTAAATAAGTTTTGAGTAAGGCTCTTAAATTCGCTAACTTTAGAGACTTAATTAAAATTAAAAATGAGTTGTTCAAGTTGTAGCACTGATTCAAATGGGACTCCAAAAGGATGTAAGAACAATGGAACTTGCGGATCAGACGGATGCAACAAAATGACTGTTTTCAACTGGCTATCAAACATGGAGGTAGTTAGCGAAAAAGAAATTTCCAATATAATTGAAGTTAGGTTTAAGAACGGAAGAAAAGAGTTCTATAAAAACAACGAAGACTTAAGTATTTCTATTGGAGATTTAGTAGTGGTTAAAGCTGAAAGAGGATATGATTTAGGGCACACTTCTTTAAAAGGTGGTTTGATTCAAATTCAAATGAAAAAAAAGAAAGTAGACCCTAAAAAAGAAGTTCTTCCTGTGCTTAGAAAAGCTACTCAAAAAGACATAGATGTCTGGACAAAGTCAAGAGATAAAGAAGAGGCTATTAAAAAGAAATCTAGAGAAATGGCCATTGGATTAAAATTAAAAATGAAAATTTCAGATATTGAGTTTCAAGGTGATGGATCAAAAGCTACTTTTTATTACACGGCAGCTGGAAGGGTAGATTTTAGGCAGCTTATTAGAGAAATGGCTCGTGAATTTCATACAAGAATTGAAATGAAACAAGTGGGTCTGAGAGAAGAAGCTGCTAGACTTGGTGGGATTGGATCTTGTGGAAGAGAATTATGCTGTTCCACTTGGCTGAATGATTTTAGATCTGTAACCACCTCAGCAGCGAGATATCAACAGTTGTCTTTAAACCCGCAAAAATTAGCTGGTCAATGTGGGAAGCTTAAATGTTGTTTAAATTATGAATTAGACTTTTACCAAAATGCTTTAAAAGGATTCCCTAAATCTAATACCAAAATTTTAACTGAAAAAGGAATAGCATTTTGTCAAAAAATAGATATTTTCAAAGGTTTACTTTGGTTTGTTTATAAAAATGATAGCGTCAACTGGCATGAACTTAGTGTAGATACAGTAAATGAAATTATAAAAATTAATGCTACTGGGAAAAAAATAAACAGCTTAGAAGAGTATACCTCCACTATTAATGTAGACGAAGATTTAGAGTTTCAAAACGTTGTTGGTCAAGATAGCTTAACAAGGTTTGACAGAAAAAAATCTAAAAAAAAATACAAAAAAAAAGTTTAGAGACATGAAAAATAGATATTCATTGTTTTTTGTTTTGATGTTTTTTTTATTTGAATCTTGCTCCAATTCTAATTTGATTGAGCCATATGAATTTTCGAATGGATGGAAAAATAATGAAATTGCTAAATTTGATTTTAGTGTCAACGATTCCGAATCAAATCATAATTTATTTTTAATATTAAGGCATAATAAAAATTATGAATTTTCTAATATTTTTATGGTTACTCAACTGTATTTAGGGAATGATCTAAAGCACTCAGATACCTTAGAGTACAAACTAAGTTCAACTAGCGGAAAATGGCTGGGCAATAAAAAACTCTCTGTTGTAGAGCACTTACTACCGTTTAAAGAAGATTTTGAATTATTAAAAGACAGCCTATATACTCTAAGTGTTAGAAACTCTATGAGATTAATCAATGAAATCTCGCCAATTCAAAACTTAGAAAATGTTTTAGATTTAGGAATGTTAATTGAGAGAGCTAATTAAATGACAAAAAAGAATAAAACAAAAGGGAAAATGCCAAAAAAGTATAGGGTGTTCTATTATGGGTTCTGGGTGTTCTTTATTTTTGGCTTTGGAAGTTTTTTTGGACTTTTTTATTTGGCCTCAACAGGTGGGTTGGGAGAAATGCCTGATTTCAGACAGCTTGAGAATCCAAACACCAATTTAGCCTCGCAAATTATATCTTCTGACAACAAATTACTTGGAAAATTTCATTTTGGAGAAAATAGAACTCCAATTGAATATGATGAACTTCCCAAACAACTAATTGATGCCCTAATTGCCACAGAAGACGAAAGGTTTTATAGTCATTCTGGAATAGACTTTAAAGCAACAGTGAGGGCAGTTGTATATCTAAATAAAAAAGGAGGCGCAAGTACCATATCTCAACAACTCGCTAGACAACTATTTGTTGGAGTTCGTTCAAAGAACATTTTTGAGGCCATTACTCAAAAGGCAAAAGAGTGGGTTCTTGCAGTGAGACTTGAAAGACAATATACAAAAGAAGAAATAATAACTATGTATTTAAATATTTATGATTTTGGATACAATGGTGATGGAATAAAGTCTGCTTCAAATATATATTTTGGAAAAGAGCCCATGGAATTGAATATTGAAGAATCAGCTATGCTGGTTGGCATGCTAAAAAATTCCTCCTTGTATAACCCCATGAGAAGGCCTGAACTAGTCAAGTCTAGAAGAAATGTTGTCTTTAATCAAATGAAAAGAAACAGCCTTTTGGATGAAAGTATTATAGATTCATTAAAAGCCTTACCCCTAGAAATTACATATACTCCGCAATCCCATAGAGAGGGGCTGGCCACTTATTTTAGAGCCTATCTACAGGAGTTTATGAAAGATTGGGCAAAAGATAACACAAAAGAAGATGGCTCAAAATATAATCTTTACCTAGATGGGTTAAAGATTTATTCCACTATCAATTATGAAATGCAAGGTTATGCTGAAGAATCAGTAAAAGCACATATGGCCAATCTTCAGCGAGAATTTTTTAATCAAAACACTCCCGAATTAAATCCAACTGCTCCATTTTTAGATCTTGAATCTGAAGATTCTATAAAGATTTTTAAAAATGCTATGAAAAGATCTGAAAGATGGAGAAAAATGAGAAATTCTGGAAAATCTGAAGAAGAAATGTTTGAGACGTTTGAAAAGGAAGTTCCAATGAGTATTTTTTCATGGAATGGAAATATTGATACAATAATGAAGCCCATAGATTCCATTAGATACTACAAACACTTTATGCAAGTAGGTATGATGTCAATGGAACCTCAAACAGGACATGTAAAAGCATGGGTTGGAGGAATTAATTACAAGCATTTTCAATACGATCATGTCAAGCAAGGTAAAAGACAAATTGGTTCTACTTTTAAGCCTTTTTTATATGCTACAGCCATTGATCAATTAAAACTTTCTCCATGTGATTCGCTGCCTGATGCTATCTACTGCATAGAACCTAATAAATTTGGAAATCCCGAGCCTTGGTGTCCTACAAATTCAAGCGATAAATATGGGGGAATGCGAACTCTAAAAAATGCTCTTGCCAACTCTAAAAATACTATTAGCGCTCAACTGATGGATAAGGTTGGCCCCAAGCCAGTGGCAGATTTAGCGAGAAATTTAGGAATTGAATCTTTTATTCCTGATGTTCCTGCCATTGCGCTAGGCACACCAGATTTAAGTGTTTATGAAATGGTAGGTGCTTATGGAGCATTTGCCAACCAAGGAATTTATGTAAAGCCAACCATGATAACAAGAATTGAAGATAAAAATGGCATTTTATTATATCAATCTAGTCCTGAGACCAAAGATGTAATAAGTGAAGAATCTGCTTACGTAACCTTAAATTTATTAGAAGGCGTTACAAAGTTTGGTTCTGGTGCTAGATTGCGCCATGATATCCCGGAAGACGAAAGAAATCCTGTGTATAAAGATGTTGTTACGGGCTATCCCTATAAGTTTCAAAATGCAATAGCAGGAAAAACCGGAACTACTCAGAACCAAAGCGACGGGTGGTTTATGGGTATGGTTCCTAATTTAGTTACTGGTGTATGGGTTGGTGCAGAAGACAGAGCTACCCATTTTGAAACAATTGCATACGGACAAGGGGCCACCATGGCTCTTCCAATATGGGGACTGTACATGAAAAAATGTTACGAAAATGAAAACCTTGGAATTTCTTTGGAAGATTTTCTTGCTCCTGAAGAGCTTAACATCCCTATTGATTGCGAAAGCATAAAGCCTATTGAAAATATTGATAGCGACGCGGACGATATTGAAGGCTTAGGATTATAATTTCTTTTTTTATAACTTCAAATTAATGAGTCAAAGATTAATTTCACTCGACTTTTTCAGAGGTTTTACCATTGCAGCTATGATAGTAGTAAACGACCCTGGAAGTTGGTCTTACGTATTTGATCCACTAAGGCATGCCGAGTGGCACGGAGCTACTCCAACCGACTTAGTCTTTCCTTTTTTTTTATTTATAGTTGGCGTATCTATTGTTCTATCCCTTTCAAAAACAACAAACACCAGTTCGAAGGTTTATTTTAAAATTATCAAAAGAACATTTATACTTTTTTCAATTGGGGTCTTTTTAGCACTTTTCCCAAATTTTGATTTTAATAATGTAAGAATAGCTGGTGTGCTTCAAAGAATTGCACTTGTCTACTTTTTCTGCTCATTTATTTATTTGAAATCTAATAAATCTCATCAAATTTGGATTGGGATTTTTTGCTTACTAATCTATTGGATTTTTATGAATTATGTCCCTTTTGGAGACGCTGTAGTAGGGGTTTTAGAACCTGGAAATAATTTTGCCGCCTGGATTGATCAGTTTATTACACCCGGAAGAATGTACCAAAAAACTTGGGATCCCGAAGGATTTTTCAGTACCATTCCTGCTATTGCCACAGGAATAAGTGGGATGTTTTGTGGGCACCTAATT
>QOPV01000018.1 GCA_003331265.1 Cryomorphaceae bacterium
ATAATAGCTATACTAAATTTCTTGTATACTTTTGGTTATCAAGGAGAACCGATGAGTCAGTTAGAGTTTCTATCCAGAACGCTTGGGAGCTTAGCTTTTGGGTTAGTTTCAATAATATTGCTAAATAAGAAAAAATGAATTTAAGTATTTCAAAAAAAGCATTATATCCATTAGCTCTTTTAATTATTCCATTGCTTGGTGTTTTACTTACTAATGCAGTTGAATGGGGTATTTTTGATTTTTTGCTAATGGGTTCTTTACTTTTGGTTTTGGGAATAGCGATTAATTTAACTTTCCTTAACATAAAATATTTTAACAAAAGAATTGCTATTATATTTTTTGTAATATTTATTTAATACTCCTTTTGCAGGAACTTAAACCATAGGCATATTTTCTTATATTATTTAAAGATTTTATTATTAAAGAATGTCTTCAAGTCATACTAATTATATCACCCTTCTCTTAATACTAATAATATCTTTTTTTTATATCAGTTATTTATTAAAATGGGAATCCATAATATTAGGCGTTATAAAAGAATTAATTTTATTACCCTCAATATTATTCCAGTTTGGGCTTTCTTTTTATTTTATAATTAAAATCTTAAGAGAAAAAAAAATAAGATTAATTATGATTTTAAATTTTATTTTTACACTATTAGTTGTGTATTCCTTTGTCTATGTATAGCTTAAAAAATCACTATTTATCCCTTTTAAAAAACTTAAACAAAAAGTAAATTCATTAATCTAATAAAAAACTATTATTCAAAGATGGAAAAAGAGAATCAATTTAAAAGAAAAAGGAAATGAAAAAACTCCTTTTACTATTTCTGTTTATTCCAGTTATTTCTTTTGGGCAAGATCAAAAATTAAAAGTTTACTTAGATTGTAGGTGCGACGATAATTATATAAAGCAAAAGACCTCATTTTTAGAATATGTTAGGGACCAAGATTTGGCAGATATTGAAATTATTATAAGGGATATAAGAACCCCTACTGGAACAAGATCATTTGAAATTCAAATAGATGGAAATAATGAGTTCAAAGAAATAAGCTCAAGCGCTGTAGTTTCCGGATATGTAACTGATTCCTCTGGCACTTTAAGGGATAAGTTACTAAACAAATTAAAATTATCATTGATTCCATTTTTAGACAAAGCCAAGTATGTTATTAATATAGATATTAATTCTAATTTTCATGAGGTTATTGTTAATGATGATAAATGGAAAAATTGGGTTTTTGAATTGTCAGGCTCTTATAATAATGATAAAGAAGAGAGTAGGAAAACAAATAGATATGAAATTCAATTTGAAATTGATAAACTTACTGAAGATTGGAGAATTGGTATGGAAATTTCCAGGAATGAATCAAATAGAAAGTTTATTAGTAATGATGATGTTTATATAAGTAATCGTAAAACCACAAGCTTTAGAGGAAGAGTTATAAGAAGTATTTCGGACCATTTTTCAGCTGGTATATTTTTTGGCGCTTATCAAAACACTTATGAAAATATTGATTTTAACCGTTATTTAGAGCCTGCATTTGAGTACAGTTTTTACCCTTATAAAGATGTGTTAAGCAAAGAAATTACCCTTGCATACAGAATAGGTACTGGGAAAAGAAATTATATTGAAAAAACAATTTATGGTTATGAAACACAAAAATTAACTTCTCAAAAATTGAGTTTGAATATCAGATTTAGACAGAAATGGGGAAATATTAGCTCATACCTTAATGCAACGCAATTTTTAAATGATGGGACAAAAAAAAGATTATCTCTAAGAAGTGATTTAGATATAAGGGTTTTTGAAGGTTTGGCTGTAAGATTCTCAGGGAATATAAATTTGATTAGAGAACAATATAGTTTAGCAGCAGGCACAACATCAATTGAAGAGTTGATATTACAACAAAGAGAAATTGCGACAGATTATAAAACAAATTTTTCTATTGGACTTAGTTATACATTTGGATCTATGTATAATAGTATAATTAATACCAGGCTTTAAAATTATATCTTCTTCTTTATAAAATTATTGTAAATTGTATTAAAATAATCACATGAACAAATATTTAATAAAAAGAGAAATTCCAAATGCTTCTCAAATACCAAGCAAACAACTAGATGAAATAGGTCAAGGGTCTGAATCAGTTTTAACTGCAATGAGAAATGAAGGCAAAAAAATTGAACAAGAGGTAAGTTATGTTGCCGGAAACAATGTTTTTTGTGTTTATAATGCAGATTCGGAGGAAACTATAAAGGAACACGGCGAACGTGCTGGAGTTCCTGTAAATGAAATAACCTTAGTGCCAAATGTTTTGAAACATAACACTAATAAAGGTTAAACCATAGGCATTCTTCCTCCTTAAGTTCAGCTATTTCTAATCCGAACAAGTAAGTTAAACTAACATTATAATCAGAATGTTTTTTTATCTATATTAGTATATATAAATCTTAACCATAAATTAAAATGAAATACTTTATTCTCGCATTTAAAAATTGGAACAAATTCAAAGGAAGAGCCAATCGGTCAGAATTCTGGTATTTTACCCTTTTTTACTTTATAATAGGTACAATTTTCTATTATATTGATCTTTCATTTTTGGGCTACAATCCTATGGACCCAACATCAATCGGAGTTTCACAGTCAATATTCGGTTTATTGGTTTTAATACCATCGTTGTCTGTGACTGTTAGACGTTTACATGACGTCAATAAAAGTGGATGGAATTTTTTGTGGATTTTTACTATAATTGGGGTTTTCTATGTTCTTTATTTAAATATCATAAAGGGAAACAATGAAGATAATTCCTATGGCCCTCCGTCAAAAATATAAATTAAATCATTAGCACCAAAACAACTAAACCATAGGCATATCATCTTTAACTTAGCAACCTGTAATCACAATAAAGGAAGCAGATCAATACAGTTTAAAGTTTATTCAATAGATACTGAAATAATGGTCTTTCCCCAGCCCATTTTTAATGTCATATCCTTATCAAAGATCATTGAAAATGCTTCAATATTTTTATCTGTTTTGGAGGTTTTACCCGAAACACGAATAACATCTTGGTCTTGCTTATAGTAATATGAGCCCCAAACATTTCTAGCACTATTAATAATTACTGTCCAATCTCCCTCTAAAGAAGGTATTGTAAATAGAGAATAAGTCCCCGCCTTTAATGCTTTGCCTCCAAAAATAACATCTTTATAAAATGTTATTTCTGCTGCTTCATTTGCACCTGTTCTCCAAACCTTTTCAGGTGGTGCTAATTTGACTAAATTTCTTCCATTTAGCTGAGGCCGACTGTATATTACTTTTACTATTTTGTCTGAAATTTTGTAACTATTAGGAAACGCTGCCACATCCATTGGGCTTTTATCTAAGCCTTTGAAATTTTGAGCAGTTAACTGTAATGAGCTAATTAATGTAATTACAAAAAAAGCGATGATTAAAATTGAATTTTTCATATTTGTTTTTTTAATAAAGATATTAAACCATAGGCATATCTTCTTCTTTTAATTCATTAATTCTTATAAATAATTAGGTTTAACCTAAATTCTAATCTAGTTTCATTCTAAAGTGTCTTGATATTATATTTGGTAAAATTTAATAATTATGTTAAATAAACCTAAATGTGGATGTGGAAACACTCAAAACCCTGATGGATTTTGTGACGGCTCCCACAATAACCAGGTAGATTAAAGCTTTTCTGCTCAAAATACCTTTTAACTATCTACTGTTAACTTATACTTACATTTTAATCAGAATGTTTTTTATATTAGTATGCTAATTATAAATCCCTAAAAAATGAAGAATATATTTTTATCATTTGCTATTTCTATAGCTTTTATTTTCAATTCTGTTTCACAAGATTTATCTCAACCTAAAGGAGGAGGAACTCTAGATATAGTTATGGTTAGTCCAGGTGAAGGACATTCTATAATGAACTTTGAAGGAAATATAACAGGCTATGGTTTAGTCTTTGCTAAAATTAAAGTTTCCTCAATAAATACATCAAAAACTAGTGGGACTTTAGACGGACAAGCTAGAACTATTTTAAATGATGGCACCCTTATTTCTTCCCCAATCAAAGGTTCCTGGAAAAGAAACGGAGCTTTAATGAAATTTTATTTCACTGACGCTATTAATAATGGTGCGATGAATTTTGTCATGTGGGATGTGAAGCTTTTAGAGAAAAAAGCCGAAGTTAAATATTTTGAATTACATTCCCCAGACAACTAAAATTAGGTGTTTCCACTTGTTTTATAATTAATAAGAAAAAGATATGAAAAAAGTATTTTTTTTAATTAGCATAATTTTCCTTTTTAGTTGCTCTATTACTGGATCTAATAACATTTATATAGATTCAATTAATGGTAATGATAAAAACTCTGGAAAGTCAAAACAAACCCCTTGGGCAACACTAAATAATTTAAATACTTTAATACCTGAACCTGGAACAGTGATTTACTTAAAATCAAACTCAATATTTGATGGTCAAATTGAATTTAATTATAGCGGAAAGAATGAACAGCCAATCACTTTAAAGCCCTATGGTGCCGGTAAAAAACCAATCATAAATGGAAATGGAGAAAAGAAATATACAATTCTATTAAATAATGTTGAGCATATAGTTATTGATGGAATTGAAATAACAAACAAAGGCAGTCAAAGAATGGAAGCAAGAACAGGCTTAACCATAAAAGCAGAAAATTCAGGTGAGTTAAATAATATTGTTATTAAAAACATGGTGATTCACCATGTAAATGGAAGCTTAATAAAAACTGATGGAGGAGGTTCTGCAATCCTAATTAGAAAGTTCGGAGAGAAAATAAAGTCTAGATTCAATGGGTTACAAATTTTAAATAATCACATCTATAAAACAGAAAGAAATGCAATAAATTTTAGGGCTTCAGCTAATAGAAACACATGGCATCCAAACCTAAATGTTATTGTTAGAAATAACCTAATTGAAAACGTCCCTGGAGATGGAATTGTGATTTTTGGTTGTGATGGAGCTCTTGTTGAACACAATACATTAAGAGATTTCCCTGATATTCTCCCTGATTCTGAAGCTGCAGCTGGAATTTGGCCTTTTAGTTCTGACAACACAATTATTCAATTTAATGAAGTAAGTGGGCACAAAGCTAAATGGGACGCGCAAGGTTATGACTCAGATTGGAATTCAGTAGGAACCATTATTCAAAATAATTACAGTCATGATAACTATGGAGGGTTTCTTTTAGTATGTAACTATGGAGGTTCATATAAAGGGCAAAATAATATTGGGACGCTCAATACTATTATTAGAAATAATCTAAGTTTTAATGACGGGATTAGACCTTATCCAACATCTAGAAGAGGAATCTTTTCTCCAACATTTCATATTTCTGGTCCTGTTGAAAACACACACATATATAATAATGTAATAATCATTCCGAAAAAAGATTTAAATATTGATAATACTTTAGTAAGAATAGATAATTGGGGTGGCCCTTGGCCAATTGAAACACTTTTTGAAAATAATAAGTTTTATTTCCAGGGTGAAATGAAAAATCAATTACGTGGAAGAGAAAATATTGAATTTGTGGGTAATATGTTCTCAAATAAATTATTGAACTCTAAAATTAACTATATTTCAAATTCAGTTTTAGAAAATAAAAATTTCAATATTGAAAAAATAATAAATAAATTTTTGGATAATAATCAAATTTTAAATAAATAAAAAAATGAAAAAATTAATCTTAATTATTATGATAATCCCTCTAACAGGGATAGGTTATTTAAATGCCCAGGAAATGTCTAAAAATAGTGCATTTGATATATTAACAAAATGGGAAGGTAAATGGACAAATAAAGCAGTGTTTGAAAAATCCGTTTGGATAACTGAAAGAGTTGAAACTCGAGGAACATCAGAAGCAAATTTAATTCTTTCAAACAATTACCTTGAAATAATGGTTTATAACGATAATGATACAACTAAGCATCTTATTTGTTATGACCAAATATCAAATCAATTCAATCGTTGGGAATTTAAAAACGATGGCAGTAATACATTCTGGACAGGGAAATGGAAAAAAAGTGAAAACTCCATGACTTGGAACTTTATAGATTTTACTAACTCCGGAGTTAATGGTAAAATAATTGAAAATTTTAAGTCAGATGAAATGATTAGAATTAGAGTTGATATGAAAGATAAGAGTGGAAGATCATTGCTTAAAATTAATTCAACAAAACAGAAAATATAAATTACAGCGATCTCTTCAAATAATTAGTGACAACTTTTATTATATTTTTTTAATCTCCAATAATTGTATGGTAGAGGGGTTATAAATCCCATAAACAGCATTATTGGTGTTGCCCACCAAGTTATTGTTGCTCCTCCTGTTAACAAAACATCAGTAATATTCATTGATATTTCCATGCCAAGCATTGAAATAAAACTCATTCCAAACGCAGTCTTAATAGCAGTTTTAATATCCATTTGTTTTAATAGAATTATTGTTTCCAATATTATAGATGTAATCAATCCATTAATTATAGCTAAAGTCATTATTTGAAATGTAGTCCAATCGTGTTGTATATTTTGAAAATAAAGTATCGTTCCAAAGTCTCCAATTGAGCAACCGACTAAACACCATAAAGTATTAATTCTTGCAGTTTTCCAAGTGTGGGTGCATTTCCAATTTATCATAATATATAAACTCCTATGAGTTTAATTTTTTTGAACACAACATTCTTCGTCCTCACAACTACAATATTTTAGATTATAGATGTGTAAAAATGATAATGAAGTTGCCGATAAATATGTGAATAGTTCTGGAATATGAAATCCTTCTAAGCCTTCATTAATAATTAAAAAACTAAGCGATAACCAAAAAATCATTAGAAATATTTTAACAAAAATTTTTGTTGATTTTTTGATTGAAAAGTATACTGCAATAAAAGAAATCAACAAGAAAAAATAATTCATCAACTGCCATAAAAAAGGAATTTCATGAGCTAAAGTGGAATTGTGTGCTTGAGAAATAAACAGCAATGGAGTAGCTAAACAATGCGCCATACAAAGGACATTTGCCATTACCCCAAATTTATCTGAATTATTAATTAGTGCTCTCATAATTTAATTGCGAATTTATAATTATTTTTTAAAACAGCAATTTATTTTAAATCAAATTAAGGAGTTATAGCTCTTAAAATTCTTGATGGGTATTGAAAAAAATTTGATATTGATTAAAACATCAATCAATAGGTTCATTTTTATTCTTTGCTAAAACCTGCATATCTTTTACTGTATCAGTCTCATCCATAATTTCGCGCCCTAAAAGAGTTTCAATTATATCTTCCATTGTAACTAATCCTCTAACGGTTCCATGTTCATCAATAACCATGGATATATGCTCCCTTTCTTGAATTAGTTTATCAAAAATTTTAGGAATTGAAGATTCGTAATTTGAAAAAATAGATTTTCTTTTAATAGAAGATAGGGCTGAATCGCCATTTTTATTAATAATTTGCTCTAGTAAATTATTTTTTAAGATATAGCCGGTAATATTATCCATTTTATTTGAATAAACTGGAATTCTTGAAAAAGATAACTTAGGATTTTTATTATAAAAATCTTTAATAGAATTGTCTTCAGAAGCAATTTTCATTACTGAAAATGGGGTCATAATATTTCTAATTTTAACATCTTTAAATTTTACCATATTCTTTATGATATCAGATTCACTTTCCTCTATTATACCCTCCTCTTCCGCAATTTCAGCCATAGTTGAAAAATCTTCTCTGCTAAAAATATTATTTTGCTTCGATTTATTTATAAGTCTAGTAAAAAATTGTAATAAAAATAAAACACCAGTATACTTAAATAAAGGAATGATAGCGCTTAAAAAAATTGAGGTAAATCTTACAAGTTTGTGCCAATATGTTGCTCCTAAAGTTTTAGGAATTATTTCAGAAACAAGTAAAATGAGTACGGTCATGATACCTGAAACAATTCCAACTACTAAATCTTCTGTTAAAAAGATCCCAAAAAATTCATATGTATTATTGTTTATTGATGAGTAAACCTCTTTGGCCTGCACCCCAACTAGAATAGCTCCAACGGTGTGAGAAATGGTATTTAAAGTTAGAATGATAATTAAAGGCTCATCTATATTATCTTTCATCTTTTGAAGTTCCAAAGCATATTTTTTCCCTTCACTGATCTTGATTTTTAAATACGTAGGATTGACACTTAATAAAACAGCCTCTAAGATTGAACAAAAAAATGAGAGAGCTATTGTTAAAGTAGCATAAAGAATGAGTAGATTCAAATTTAAAATAAGTTGTTTTGTTAAAGTAAATATATGAACTCGAAAAACATTTTAAAAGTTTAAAAAAATAATAGAGTCTTTAAATCATAAGTTTTTAGAAAATATACAGCAATTCAATGTAAATAAGCAATCAATATATATCCTATTTTTTATTAAATTTAATACTATGAAAAATAACTTAAAGTATTTAATTGAAGGATTAGTTATAATATTAAGTGTATTTCTGTCTTTCTATTTTGAAGATATTAGAAAAGGTAAGGAAGATTTTGAAACCAAGAATGAGCTAGTTGAAGATTTGATTTTAAGTTTAGAAGATGATTTAAATCAGATAGATGATTTAATTAATATCCTTCAAAATTCGGAAAAAAATATTATGGAAATTTTGAATGATATCGATTCAAACCATAGTAATTTGTCAAATATAGAAGCAATTAAAACTTTACTTCAAATAGAGGTTGGATTTTCTTTTTTCCCTAAAGATGGAATTTTTGACCAGCTTATTTCTACGGGAACTTTCGAACTAATTAAAAACGATGAGTTAAAAAGAGTTTTACTAGAAATGTTTAATCACCAAAAAGAAAGAAATTATGCTACCTCCAACGAAATAGATTTGTTTAATAAAGGTTTTAGAGGGGTATTTCTCAAAAAATTTCGTGTAAGGTTTAATTATAATTCTTTCGATGGTGAGTTTTATGGTTCTAGATCTTTAAACAACTTCAAGTTTAACAGAGAATTCTATTTATCTGATGAGTTTTATGGTGATATATCACTTGCTCAGAACTATGCAAATATGTATATGAGATTACTAAAAGATATTCAAAATTCATATGAAACTGCAAATTCTTTATCAAAAGAAGAAATAAAAAAACAAGATTAAGTTTTCGTTGTTCTAGTGGAAGATATTTTCTATTTAATATTCAAAGGGTCTCCTATATATCAGCTTTCTTCAACTGGAATTTTATTTAACCTAGCAAATTTTAATGAGGCTAATAATCCCAAAATTGAAAAAAGAACTAAAATTGAAAAAACATATTGATGCCCTAACAACCCAGGGTATTTATCTAACAAGTAACCAATAATTGGAGTGGCAAAAATATCTGGAGTATACCCAACTATAGAAATCAGACCAACCGCAGTGCCTGTTAATACAAGTGGAATTGTTCCTTCTTGCATTATTGAGAAATATAAAGCCCGAACTGCGTAGGTTCCAGTTGCTACGATAATTAGTGAAAAGTAAAAAACTAAATTCATGTTTAATTGAACAACTCCCAAAGCAAAAATTATTGATCCAATTAACATAGTAATAAATCCAAAAACAATTAAATAAATATGATTGCTTTTGCCAGCTATCAAAGCAATTACTAGACAAACCATTGGTCTAAGATAAAGTTGCAATGAGCCTATATTTGCCGCTTCTAAATCATTAAACAACATCACATCAGACGCATATAATGAGTAAATATCTGTTACTTTATAACCTACATAGGCAGAAATTATAATAATCATAATAAGCCATACAGAGGGAATTTTTAAAACAATTTTAATATTTAAAAATGAATTTAAATTGTTTTCGTTTTTAGAGATATTTTTTTGATTTTCTTTCATCAAAAAAAGAACTAAAAAACCGGTCATAAAAACAATAAATGATGAGAATAAAATAACGTATTTAAAAGCCTCTTTACGTTCCATTAAATTTGAAGATTCAATGTCATTAATTAAAAAGGCAGAAAAAATTAATACTCCTAAACTACTCATAGAGGCTGCAACTAAACCCCTTCCTCCATCTAAAAATGCAAAAGCTTGACCCTGATTATCAGATCCGCCCCAAACTCTTGTGGCTTTAATCATAGCACCCCAAAACAAAAATACAGTTGTAAACCCCCAATATCCATATAAAACCTTTAAGGTAAAGTAGGAGGGGTAATTAACTAAAACTAAACCACCTAAAGCTGTAAAAAAAAGTGAAGCAGCGATCAATTTTTTAGGCTGAAATTTATCTGCAATTACACCTCCATAGATATAAGAAAGTAATGCAATTGTTCCATAAACAGAAAATAAGCTACCAAGCTCAAAATTATTTAAATTAAAAACTTCTAAAAAGGTGGGTCGAAATACTCTGGCTAGAACATATGGTAATAAAAAAATCAATTCACCAGAGAGAATAAGTAATGATAAACTTAAAAAAGATCCTTTTTTAATTTTAGAATTTTTCAATTGTAATGTTTTTATAAACTAAAATAGTTTAACTAAAGTTAATAATTGTACAACTCTTCTTTTTTCAATATTTATAATATGTGTAATTTTTGTATTTTAGAATTTAATTATAAATCAATTTTAAAATGAAAAAATTATTATTTATTACATTAATAAGTATTTTTATTTCTTGTTCCCAGGGAGTTCACCCTGATTTTGCCGCTAATGTAGAGACTGTTAAAAAACAGTTAGAACTTCAGGGTTCTGAGGCTGATCATCAAGCTCAATTAGATCTTGCTCATGAAAATATTCAATGGCAACCTGCCTTCTTTGGATCGACTCCGGTAGGAAAATCTGAATATGGGGCTTACTTAAAAGGGTGGCAAGATGAGATGGAAGATGTTGTTTTTACTCCAACTAACGATTATTTGCCTGGAGTTTTAGCCGAAACAGGTGTGGCTGATGGAAGCGTAAGAGTTTATGGAACCTGGTCGGGAGTTCATTCTGCTACAGGGAAGAGTTGGGAGCTAAGTTCGTACCATACTTGGGATTTTCTAGATGGTCTTATTATCTCAGGCGGAGATTATTTTGATGCCTCTGGTTTTATTGCCTCTCTTCAATTGGACGAAACAGTAGATGAATAATATATAAAATGATTTAAGAAGATAAATCAATTGTATTTAAAATGAAAAACCTTCATACAAATGAAGGTTTTTCATTTTAATTTTTTAAAATTAACATAAAATCAAACACTTATAAAATGGTAAAATCAGGATTTACATTGAACTATGCAGATATACTTTTGCTTGTAGTCCCTGCTTTTATGATTTTGATTTTAGCTGAGATTTTATATGGACATTTTACTAAAAAACAAACACATTCTTTTATGGACACACTTTCTAGTTTAAGTTCTGGAATGACTAATATCCTTAAAGATTCTTTAGGTTTAGTTTTAATAATAGTTTCCTACCCTTACGTTCTTGAAAGTATTGCAATTGTTAATTTGGAATCAAGCCTAACCTTATATTTAGTTGCTTTTATTTGTATAGATTTTGCAAGTTATTGGAACCACAGACTAAATCATAAAGTCAATATTTTTTGGAACAGACATGTTATTCACCATAGTAGTGAGGAGTTTAATTTAGCATGTGCCTTAAGACAGAGTATTTCAGCCTGGATAGGATTTGGCGCTTTGTTTTTAATTCCTGCAGCTCTATTTGGTGTTCCTGCTAATATTATTACTTTACTAGCACCTCTTCATTTATTTGCCCAGTTTTGGTATCATACTCAGCATATAGGTAAATTAGGGTTTTTAGAATATATTATAGTTACTCCATCTCAGCACCGAGTTCACCATGCAATTAATCCAATTTATATTGATAAAAATTTATCTGCTATTTTCTGTATTTGGGATCGTATTTTTGGAACATTTCAAGAAGAATTAGATGAGGAACCACCAGTGTATGGAGTCTTAAAGCCTGTAAAAACCTGGAATCCTATTTTAATAAATTTTCAGCATGCTTGGTATGTAATTCAAGATGCGTATAACACTAATAATTTTAAAGATAAATTTAGAATTTGGTTTATGCCCACTGGGTGGAGACCAGAAGATGTGATTGATAAATTCCCAAGAGCTATTATTTCTGATATAAAAAAGAGAAATAAATACAGTCCTAAATATTCTTTTTCATTAAAAGGAATTGCTCTTTTTCATTTTATATCTATAAATCTTTTACTTACGTTTTTTTTATATAATTTCTCAGAACTAAGCATAGACTTTAAATTGATCTACGGTTTAATTATTTTTATGTCAATTTTTGGATTTACATCTTTAATGGACTTTCATTCTTGGGCCCCAAATTTCGAAATTTTAAGGTCAATTTCAGCTGTACTTTTATTATCTACATTTTCAATTAGTCAATTTTTGTCAACAGACTTTTATTTTTCTTATGTATTGATGTTATCATACTTTATTTTGACAATTTTAATTGCAATTTATTTTAAAAATAAACTTAAAATAGAATAGAAAAAATCTTCAATTTATTTGAAATAACATGTTTTTGTATATTTAAAAATGAAAAAATCCGATTATTTAATTTTAGGAGCAGCTTTTATCAGTTTTCTTCTTTCCGTTTCTCTTTGGTTTAGTGGCCAACAACAAGAAGGTTTATATGTTGGGATTTGGGTGCCATCAATTTTAGCCGCAGGAGCTTATATTAAACAAATTTTCAAAAAATGAGCATCCAAATAATTTTTTTTATTGGAGTAGTAGTTTTTGGTGTTTTTTTTACTGGAGTTTTACTCATACCAAATGAATCAAAAAAAGCTTCAAATGATGAAATAGAGACAGATACTATGGACTATGATGGTGCAGGAAATTTTGGAAGAATTCCCAATAAAGATTCAAAAAAATAAAATATTTATCATCTACTTAAGTTTTTATAAAACCCTTATTATAAATCACTTGTAAAGTAAAAATTTAATATCTAAAAAATTAACTATTAAATTGAGTTTATTTATAAAAATAATACCATAAATTCGCTTAATATTTTTAAAAATAGAGGAAAGATTTGACTGATTGCTCCCTCTTTAAAAAAGTGCTAAAGCAGAAGCTTCTTATATTTTTTGTCAAATCGATCTCTTTTTTTTAAATAACTATTAATTAAATATTTTATTATGAAAAAATTATTGATTTTATTTTTCGTGTTTTGTGTTTCGTGTGAATCAGATTCTTTAACTGAGATAGTACCTAAAGACCAATGGACTTTTGTCGCTTGTGAAGGAAATTTTGGGGCAAGTAATGGCTCGATTTATATGATTAATGCCAATGGATTGGTTAAAAAAGTTGAGAATGTCGGAGATGTAGTACAGTCTTTAGAAGTTTATAAAAATAAACTTTTTGTTATAGTTAATAATAGCCATAAAATCATGGCTTACGATATTACAGTTGATGGGCTTAGTCTTCCTGGAATCGAAATTAGTACAGAAAATTCAAGTCCTAGAGAAATGAAAATATTAAACGATAAGCTTTATTTTACTAATTGGAATACAAGTGACATACAGATTTTAAACCTAATTACTTATAAAATTGAAAATTCTATTAAAGTAAATGGTAAGCCAGAGTCTATAGAAATTGACGGACAAAATTTATGGGTTGGAATTCAGATGAATGATGATTATTCTGATGCAAATAAATTATTAAAAATTAGTACTGCCTCTGACTCCATTTTAGAAACTCATGAAATTGGTAAAGGGCCAACTTCAATTACTGTACAAAATAATGATATTTATATTGCAAATACTTTTTATGATTCAGAGTATAATGCTTTCTATGGAACCTCTAGGTTAAATAAAATTGATTCAGAGGTGGATATAAATTATTATGGATCTGGGGTTGTATGCGGAGGCTCAGTTATGAATTATCAATCAGAAATCTTAAGATCATTTGATGGAGGGGCGGCTACTCTCGGAAAAGATCTTGAGATCATGGTACAAACCAAAATAGGGTCTTACGAACCTTCACAAGTTTATACAGTAGAAATAATTGACGAACTTATATACTTTGGGTTGACTAATTATACCGACCTTAATCAAGTTAAAATAGTTGATTTTAACAACAATGAATTAGCTTCATATGACGTTGGTTTGTTTCCCGGAGATTTTGCTTTTTGGGAGTCAAATTAAAATTGACTTATATTTAGTTTTATTAAAATGAAACTAGATTTATATCAAATTGATTCTTTCATAGATTCTGAACTTAAAGGTAACCCAGCTTGCGTTGTGCCACTAAATGAATGGCTTTCTGATGAGGTTCTTTTGAACATTGCCAAAGAAAATGCCGTAGCAGAAACGGCCTTCTTTATTGAATCTGAAAATAGATTTTATTTAAGATGGTTCACGCCTGAAATTGAAATGGATTTGTGTGGGCACGCCACTCTTGCTACAGCACACTGTATAAAAAAAATATTAGGTTATAAAAACAAAAAAATAATTTTCAACACTTTAAGTGGAGATCTAGTTATTTCATGTCGAAATGATTATTATTCAATGGATTTTCCTTCTCGAGTTCCGATTAGTTCAGAACTGCCAGAAATAATTTTACAGTCTTTAAATATTATACCCAAAGAGGTGTATAAGGCGAGAGATTTTCTGTTGTTATACGAAAGTGAAAAACAAATAAAAGACATAAGGATTGATAAAGTCATTTTTGATCAAATAAACCTTGGTTATGGGGGGGTAATTGTAACCTCAAAAGGAGAAAATAGTGACTTTGTTTCACGATATTTTACTCCACAATCCTCAATTTTAGAAGATCCAGTGACTGGGTCGTCACATTGTACTTTAACTCCTTTTTGGTCAAAAAGATTGAACAAAAAAAAATTAGAAGCTATTCAGCTTTCTAAAAGAGGGGGTTTCTTAAAATGTTTGGATAAAGGAAAAAGAGTTATTGTCAGTGGAAAAGCTAAAACGTGTAGTTCAAAAACTTTGATTCTACTATAAATTATTTCCTAGAATTAAGTTTTGCCAGTAATCTTAAAATTTCTAGGTATAACCAAACTAGAGTAACTAATAGCCCGAAAGCTCCGTACCATTCCATATATTTTGGAGCACCTTTTTCAGCTCCCTCTTCAATAAAATCAAAATCTAAAACTAAGTTTAGGGATGCAATTACCACTACAAACAAACTAATCCCTATACTGAACAAAGAACTATTGGTTGGGTCTAAGAAAGAGAATCCAGCCCCAAAAAAACTAGCAACGAATGAGGCAATATAAACTAGAAAAATTCCAGCTGTTGCAGCAAAAACACCTAGTTTGAAATTTTCCGTTGCTTTTATGATCCCAGATCTATAAGCAAATAGTAAACATAAAAGAATAGAAACAGTAAGCATAATAGCGTTAAATACAATTCCTTCAAAAAGCTGGCCATACATAAATGATATTCCACCTAGCATTAGACCTTCAAGCATTGCATATAGCGGAACTGTTATAGGAGACCATTGTTTTTTTAAAATGGTTATTATGGCTACTATAAATCCACCAACTCCACCGGCTACCATTAGAATTGAAGACCCCTCATTGAATGTGAAATAACCAGCCAACAACATCAATAATAAAGATAAAGCAGTCTTGTCTACAGTCCCCTTTATTGTCATCACATTATCTTTTATTAAGGGACCTGTATTTACTCTTTCGTTATTTTCAAATGTTTTTTTGCTAAGAGCTGGGTTTCCAGATCTAAAAGAAATGTGTGATCTTCTCATTTTTATTATTTTTTACAAATTTAAAAAAAAATATTTCTCTTATTTTATTAAATTGTAATAAAAAAATGAAATATAAAGCAATTAATTTCTATAAAAAATATTCTCTTTTTAATGATAGATGGTCTCCTAAGGTCATTGCTGAAATGAATGATTATCAATTTAAACTAGCCAAAATAAAAGGAGATTTTAAATGGCATTCTCATAAAGATACAGACGAAGCTTTTATAGTAATTAAGGGACACTTAAAGATTAATTTTAAGGACGGTTTTGTAGATTTAAGTGAGGGTGAAATGTTTGTTGTTCCTAAAGGTGTTGAGCACCAACCGTCTTCAAAAAATGAAGCACAAATATTATTAATAGAGCCTCGAGGAGTAATAAATACCGGTAATTTAAAACCCAATGAACTTACAGCAGAAAATGATGTGTGGATATAGTTTTTTTAATCAAATTTTAGAAAGCCTATTGATTAACGGCCATTAATAATAAGCTTTTTCGTTAAATAATTGAACCTTAAGTAAAGCATGATTGAAGCGCAAACAAGACTTATTAAAAGTCCTATCCATATGCCAGTACTTTTTAAGGGGGTGTAAATTCCCAAGTAAAAAGAAATGGGAAATCCTATTAGCCAGTATGATACAAAGGTTATTATTGTTGGTATTTTGACATCTTGCATTCCCCTAAGAGCTCCTAAAATAACAACTTGTAGTCCGTCAAAAATTTGAAATAGAGCAACTATTAATAAAAGCTTAGATGCTATTAAAATCACTTCAGTATTTTCTAAGGTTTTTGAGAGGTTTTCTGTGTCTAAATATATTGTTGGTAGCCAGTCTCTGAAAACTAAAAACATTACAGCAAAAAACATTTCAATTAATACAGTTAACATAAAAACAGAAAATGCAATCCTTCTTAACTCAATAAAATCAGATAACCCCTTTTGGTTTCCAACCCTTATCATTGCTGCTACACTCAACCCCACACCTACCATAAATGTCATTGCCGATAAGTTAAATGCTATTTGATTTGCGGCTTGAAAATTTTTACCTAACACACCGCTCATCCATATAGCAGCAGTAAATATTCCAACCTCAAAAAGCATTTGTAAAGCAGATGGAAATCCGATATTGATTATTTTTTTAAAAATTAAGGAGTCAACTATTCTAAACTTAATATTTAAAACATATGGCTTAAATTTTTCTTTTTTCATAAATATTAACGACAAGAAAAAAATCATTATGATTCTAGAAACTAATGTTCCTATTCCTGCTCCAACGATTCCTAATTTTGGAAAACCAAATGATCCAAATATCAACAAATAATTAATAATAATATTTATAATATTTGCCGCAATTGTGGCATACATTGGGTATTTGGTATTTGATAATCCGTCAGAAAATCTTTTTAGAGCTTCAAAAACAACTAATGGAATTATAGATATTGAAATAATATATAAATAAGGAATAGCTAGTTCAACAACTTCTAAAGGTTGTTTCATGTAGTGTATTACAGGAATGGCAAGCAGCATTAATAGGTAAAGCAAAACACTTAAAATTGAACAAAGAATTAGACCATGCTTTAATGCGTTTTTAACTCCTAGATTATTTTTAGCGGAATCGGCTTCAGCTACAAGTGGTGTAATGGCAGATGCGAATCCAATTCCCAAAGACATAGCAATAAAAAAAAAGCTGTTACCTAGCGAAACTGCTGCTAGTTCTGCAGCACCTAACTGTCCGACCATTATATTATCAGCAAATGAGACAAAAATATGCCCAAGCATTCCTAGTATTACCGGAAATGCTAACTTTAAGTTATAGTTAAATTCTTTAGTGTAATTATTAATCAATGGTTATATATAATTTGACAAATGTAGTGTAGATATTCAATTATTTATTTAGAATATTATTTATTTAAAAAAAGTTATTTTTTACATATTTTATTGATTTTTTGACCATTTTTCTATCTTTTTAACCAATTTTAATAATTTTTTGGCTATTTTTTTGTTTTAACTTAATTAGTTTTTTTAAAAAAAATCCTTTCTTCAATTGATTTCCATAATAATAATGAGGCTATTGTTTTGAATGGAGACCATTTGTCTATAAGTTTATTTAATTCTGGCTCATTAAGTTCAGAAATATTATAATTAATCTTAATACTATTAATTAATGCTAAATCACCTTTAGAAAAGACATCTTGTTTAAATAAAATAAATATTAAAAACATTTCAGATGTCCATTTACCAATTCCTTTTATTTTGGTTAATTCTTTTACTACGGATTCTGAATTTTCAGAAAAAAAATCAAATTTTGTTTTCAAAAAATAAGAATAAACGTTTTTTATATATTCCACTTTTCTATATGAAATACCTATTGACTTTAATTTCTCATCTTTTATTAAAAGTATATCATTATAACTCAGCTTATTTATCAATTTATTAAACCTTTTTTTTATTGTTATAGCTGCTTTAAAGCTTACTTGTTGTTCAATAATAAGTTGAGATATTGCTTTGGCTAGATCTTTTTCAGTTCTATCATGTAGCGTGATTTCCTTACCCAGTTTCTGAATTAAAAATTTCATTATTGGGTCTTTTTCTAAATGCTTAAAAGATTCTTTAAATAGTTGCATTTATCTCTTTACAACATGATTATCATATAGATATAAGGGGAGAGCTAATGAAAATCCAACTACAAATAAACTTATTAAATATTTTATTGGATTTTTGTTTTCAGCTTTGTATTTGTAGATTAAAAAAATTAAAAAAGAACTGGCAGCCACACTCAGGTCCATAGAGATCATTGATATCGGGTGAGAAGAAAATATTTCAGGCCAAAAACCCTCCATTGACCAATTGTTCCCTTCCAAAAAATTATAAAGGTGATAATAGGGTAATATTACACCAAGCACACACATTATCAGGTATATTTTTTTCATTCTTTTTTCTTTTTTAAAATATCATTAATTTGATTTTTTATTTTTTTAATTCTCATCTTTCTAAATTCAACTTTTTCCATTCTCCCGCTAATATTTGTTCTACTAATCCTTTTTTTTAGTTGATTTATTTTCTTTCCTAGTTTTGGTATATCTTCTTTTTTTAATGTTTTCATGAGTAATTATTTAGAGCTTATTAAAGTTACTCAAAAAGTTATTAAGTGTATGTTTAATTATTCTGTTCAGCTATAAAACTTGATTTTAAAGACAGTTGTTTTCGTTATATTTATAACACTTTGTAAATAATTTGTTATAAATGGGGTTTATTAAATCAGAATATTCTGACGGGTTTTTTAATGTAAATTATAAAAATGGTTTTTTACCAGAATCAGTTCCTTTAGAATTTTTACCAGAGCGTTATCAGCCATTACAAGATATCCTAGATAATATGCCTGTAAAAATTAACAGTAAATCAGGATATTTAGATTTTCCAGGGAAAATTTTTGACGTTGTTAGCCATTTGCCTAATTTGATAGATCAAGTTCAACAAGAAAATGACATTAAAATTATTCAAGCCTTATTTCGCGGATATAGCTTTCTTGCTTCTGCTTACACCTTGGAACCCTCTTTTCAACATTACAGAAAAACAGGGAAATATGGAAAAGCTAATAATATCTTACCTGAACAAATAGCTCAACCTTTTGTTGAGGTCTCAAATATGCTCGAAGTTTACCCTTGGTTAGATTATCATTATGCATATTCTTTGGGAAATTTTAAAAAAATTGACAAAAAAGGAGATCATACGTGGTCAAATTTAGATATGTGTGTTAGGTTTTCCGGACAACCTGATGAAGTAGGTTTTATCATGTTGCATGTTGATATTAATCAGCATTCACCAGATTTAGTTGGATCAGTAATAAGCACTTTACACTCTATAAAAAATAATGAGGTCTCAAATTCAATTAAGTATTTAAAAAAAAATTATCTGACCATGAGGGTGATGAACCAGAGAAGAAGAGAAATGTGGAAGGCTTCAAGATGGAATCATTATAATGACTTTAGAGTGTTTATTATGGGTGTTAAAGGCAATGAAGAATTATTTGGTGAAGGAGTGCTTTACCAGGGAGTTTGGAAAGAACATAAACAGTTTAGAGGTCAAACAGGTGCCCAAGATGATATTATTCCTATGGAAGATATATTTAGTGGAGTGATAAAACATTATCCAAAAAATGAACTGACAAAATATTTATTGGATTTAAGGAAATACAGACCTAAGTGCATACAAAGTTTCTTTTTAGACTTAGAAAAATCTGTTGAGATTATTGATAAAGATGGTATTTCAGGAATTTTAAATAAAAACAAAAATTCTAAAGCTTTGTGTTATTTATTGGGGATTTTGGAAGAAATTTATCATTTCAGAAATGGGCATTGGCAGTTTGTTCAGAAATATATTATGGCCAATACAAAGTATCCAAAAGCGACAGGTGGAACTCCTATTATTAGTTGGCTACCAAATCAAATAAAAGCTGTGATGAAAGAGATGAGACATATAATTAAAATTATCGGAGATCTTAATTTAAGTATAGCCAATAAAGAATTTAATTTATATAAAAAAATTAAATTGTCATTAAATAAAAAAGAAAAACTCTTGAGGGAGCAATTGAGCTTAGTTAATAAAAAAGTATTTTTAGCTGAGGAAGTTTTTGATTTAAATAAAAAATATGATTTAAGGGATAATTAATTTGTTTTTTTTTCAAAACATCCTTCTACTGAGTTCTTAATTACCTCATTCCATTTAAAATATTGGCCATGCATTGTTATATAAACACCCGTTTTTAATGTTTGCACATAAGACAAGGCACATCCTAAGTTAAAAAATCCGTCTGATGAACTTCCAAATGCATATGGAATCATGGCACCAGTTAAAATAATAGTTTTATCTATTTTTTCAACTGCAATAGCTTTAGCTGTGTTTACCATTGTATCGGTTCCGTGAGTAATAACTATTTTGTTTTTTTTAGACTTCTTACAATTTGAAATAATTTTTTTGATATCAGAGGATTTCATTTCTAGGCTATCAATCATCATTATAGTTTTAATTTGAACATCAAGCTGGGATTTGCTTCTTTTCAACATTTCAGGAAGATGTGTTTTTTCAAAAAATAAACTGCCGTTTTTATAATTATAACTTTTATCAAAAGTTCCCCCAGTTATAAATATTTGAATCATAAATATTATTTTACATAAATGTATGATTTTATAAAGAATTTAGTATTCTTTGGCTAAATACAAAAAAATGGGAAAATGGTCACTATAACCATTTAAAAATTTTCCACCAGCAAAACTTTTAAAAGGATATCCCTCATATTTACCCTGAGGATTAATTAAATATTTCTTATTAAATACAGCTGCTTTTAAAAAAAATAAACCTTTTTTATTTTCTACTAAATTTTTAGACAAAAAGAATTGATCAATCATATCCCATTTTCCTCTGTACCTATACGAACCATATCCTTTTTGGAATAATTCTTCCATTGGATTATACAGTTGATTATTATTCATTTGAGATTTTTTATAAACTGAATTTAAAATGGGCTTAATACTTTTGTCTTTGGGATTATCATTAAAATCTCCCATATTAATAATATTAGCTTTTGGATTGGAACGAAGAATGGAGTCAATTATTTTTTTATTTAATTTTCCTGCTAAAATTCTATTTGGTTCACTTTTCATTTGACCTCCTGATCTAGATGGCCAATGATTTATTATGAAATGAATTCGTTCATTATCTAAATATCCAGAAACAAGTAAGTGGTCTCTAGTATAGTCAATACTTTGATCTTTCCTTTTTAGAAATAATGGATATGTTTTAGCTGAGGAAGGTTTAAATCTATTTTTTTTAAATAACATCGCAACATCTACCCCTCTTTCATCTGGGGAATCATAATGAATTATATCATAATTTTCTTTTTTTAAAGAGTTAGTATTAATTAAATCTTCCAGTACATTCCTATTTTCTATTTCACAAAGACCAATAATAGACGGAGAAGAACCTGTGAGATCCGATCCAATATCAGCAATTACCTTAGCTATATTTTTTAATTTTTTTTGATAAATGATATTTGTCCATTTGTCTCTCCCTTTTGGTGTTCTATCGTCATCTCTTGTTTTAGGATCATTTATTGTGTCAAACAAATTTTCAACATTATAAAAAGCGATAGTATTTACCAAAAATTGCTTTTTAGAATTGGTTTGACTTAGGAGAAAATTTGATGTAACAAATAGTCCTATAAACAATAATTTTATTTTCATACTACGAATATAATTAACTATTTTTAGTAACAATTATTGTTGTGATGAATTATATATTATGAAATTCAAATTTTTAAAGTTTTTAGGTTTTTATAAGAAATTAATTTTTCTGATCATTTTCTTGATAGGATTCCATTCTTGCTCTAAAGAACAACAATCAATCAACTGCATTGATTCTGATTTAATTGATATGAGTATTATATGTACAGAGGAATATAAGCCAGTGTGTGGTTGCGATAATAAAACATATTCAAATGATTGTAAGGCCAATAAAAATGGTGTTACAAAATTTGAAATGGGTGCGTGTGAAGAATAAATTTTAAAACATACTTACCGGAATGAATCTTAAAATTTGTTATATTCGTTTTTTTAACATTTTAAACTATAACAAATGAAAAAATTCACTCTAACAATTTTATTTACTTTTTATTTAACCTTTTCTTTTGCTCAATTAATAACACACATGTCTGTCAGAGTTGATGATAATGAAAGACAAGGATATTTAGAATTAGAAAATTTTTGGTCTGAAATTCATGAACAGGCTATTAAAGATGGTTTATCTCAACGTTGGATGGTTTGGGAATTTACTTATGAAGATGAAGAGGCATCCAAAGGCAAACCAGATTTTTTAGTAATGAATTTTTATAAAGACTCTATACAAAAATCAAAAACCGCTAATCTAAATTTTAAAGATTATGCAAAAAAAGTTTATAAAGGAAAACTTTCTAAATCAAAATTTGAGAAAAAATGGAATTTACCACTGGGAAAAAGAAATTTTTATGAACTCGAAAGACTTGATAATACTTACTGGCATGGTGAATTAAAAATTGGAATGAAAATCAGTATGAATGTTTTCAAATCATTGAACGAAGATTATGAAGATTATGAAATGAAATTTTTTAAAAAATGGCATGAAAAAAATATTTTAGATGGTTCAAGAAAATGGTGGGAATTTAACAGAGTTCTTTCCAGTAATTTAAATACCGAATCGTCAACTGATGGAACACCAACACATTCTACTATCGGAGTGTTTGACAGAGAACGTTCTCAGGAAGAAATAGATGAGTTTTGGAATAATTTAACTTTTGAGGATAGGATGATGATTAAAAACGGGTTGGCGTCAAGGGAATCTATGGGACAATATCAACTTAAATTAATAATGTTTAAGTAAATTAGAGACTTTACTTCCCATACATACAAATAAAAAACCCCTACGAAAAGAGGGGTTTTTTTAATGATAAGTTGATAATCTTTTAGATTATTTTCCTTTCACAAATGGAAGTCCTGTTTTTGGACTTTCAACTACTTGCTTTCCGGCAGGTAAATCACAAGCTTCAGGTCTTTCGTCCTTAGCGAAGTAATAAATAGTTTGGTTTCTTCCACCTTTTAATTCTACGTCTTTAGAATGTAAAAAATAACTCTTTCCTTTACTGTTTGTGTGTTTGTATCCCATTATTAAAATTTTAAGTTAAACGTTAATTTTCACTAATCTATAAAAAAATATTCTTATCTGTAAAAAATAATCCTTCTCTGGAGCTAATATTTGTTAATTACTTTTTTATTTATGTATTTCAACTGCTCAATTTGTAAATAATTAAACTTCACTATTTTTAATTTTTTTATATAATACAATTAGTTAAATTGAACATAGAATACTGATAATCAGTATTTTGTATATTTGTACAAAGTTTTATTTTTTATTGTAAAATTTGATTATTTTTTCTGAGGAAAATCAGAGAGGAATATTTATTGATTTTTTAAAACCTGTTAACAACTATTGTTTATGCTGTTTAAAAAACAATCAATTTCGAATGTTTTCTTTTATACTTTTAATATTTATTATAAGCTGTACCTATGAAAAAAATAAAGATAAATTTTTGGTTTTTTATACTGGTAACTTTTTTACAGTTTAATTATTCTCAAGAATTTTCAAAATCTTTTTTAATAGAAAGTGCTCAAATTATTTTAAATGATTCGAAAACATGTATTTTAACCACTATTTCAGAGGATGGGAGCCCTTCTTCGAGGGTTATGGACCCATTCATTCCAAAAGATGATTTTATAGTTTATATGGTTACCAATCCTAAAAGTAGAAAGGTTGCTGAGATTTATGAGGATCCAAGGGTAGTATTAGTTTTCCAAAACAAAAGTGGATATGTATCTATAAAAGGACTTGTTTCAATAATTAATAATCCAACTCATAAAATTAAATTTTGGAAGAAAGAATGGACACCCTACTATGACTCTAAAGAAAATGCTTTCCTTTTTAAAGTATTACCTTATTCTCTTGAAATTGTAAATTTTGATTCAGGAATATCTGGCAATTTGGAAACTTGGACCCCTCCAAAAGTTAGTTTTTAGTATTTAAGATTTCATCTAAATTCTCCCTTATAATTTTACCCCAAAGTTTATATCCTTTACTATTAAGATGAAGTTTATCTCTAACAAAAAGTTCATCATTAGGTAATCCGTTTGATTTAATATAAAAAGATCTAGTATTGATATAAAATAGATTTCTTTGATTGGAGGTGAAATCTTTAATTAAATCATTTGCTAGTGATATTTTATCCCAAACTTTCCATCTTTTTGAAGTAGGAGTAGTTTCAATAAAAAATATAGGAGTGTTTTTATGACTTTTACGTATTTTTTTTACAATAAACTTAGCTAAATTAAGTACTTCTTTGGGTGTTAAATCTTTAGCGCCACCAGTTATATCATTAGCAACAAAAATACCAATTGCTCTAATATTATGTGGACTAATAAGCCTCTCGGAGAAATGAATTAAGTCAGAGTAACGTGCACCGCCGTATGCTCTTTTTATAGACTCATAAGGGCTTAAATCCATTTCAATTGAGTTCCAAAGTCTAATACTTGAGCTTCCAATAAATAAAATAGCTTGGTCACTGTATTTTTCTTTTTTATCTAGGTTTTCTAGTTTTTTTACCGAATTCTCCCACTTTTCTTGAGTGGATTCATACTTTTTTAGTGGTGAGCATGAAAAAACCAGTAATGATATAAAAATTATGTAACGCATCTATAATTCCATTTTTAGTATTGTATCAATAGGATTGATTTCATTTTGATTTAAAAATACTAACAACCCCTTTTTGGTTTTTTTATAGGAAACTTTTTTATTTGAATTTAAATAAGTAAGTGTTTTAAAATTCAAGTCAAAACCATCAATAAAATAATTTAATTTATCACTATTAAGGGCATGAATATAAACTGTTTTACCATTTTGAGTGGAAGCTATTTCGTCTGTTGGATCAATTGGGCCTCTTTTTGTTTTATAAATAGTTTCACCATTATCTCTAACCCAAGATCCAATTTCTTTAAGTGACTTAATATGTTCTTCTTGTATTTTTCCATTTGGCATTGGCCCAACGTTCAATAAAAGATTACTTCCATATCCAGCAGCTTTTACTAAATACTGAATTAATTCTTTTTTTGATTTATGTTTTCGATCTTTTAAGTTAAACCCCCAAGAACCATTAATTGTTTCACAAACTTCAAGAGGTAAATTACCTATATCATCGGCTGATGTAGCAAAATTTTTTGTTGATTTCCCTGGAAGATCTTTTTCAAACATTTGAAAATCTTCACCAGGGTTTGGAGCCAAGTGATGGTTACTTCCTATTAAAGCTTGAGGTTGTAGTTTATGAATTAAAGAATAAACTTCATCTAACTTAAAATCTTGCATTTTTTTTCCAAATCTTTTACCATCCCAAGCCATTTGATCCCACTCACCATCAAACCATATCCCTCCAATTTCTCCATAGTTCGTTAGTAGTTCGGTGAGCTGAGCTTTCATAAAAGCTATATAGTCATTCCAATCACCTTCTTCTCTCCCTTCAATTCCATTTCCAGTTCGTCCTCTCGGAAAATAATCGGCTCTGTTCCAGTCTAATTGAGAATAATAAAAAAATAATTTAATATTATGTTTTTTACAAGCATCTGCAAGCATTTTAAGAGGATCTTTTCCATAAGGAGTTTTCTTTACAATATTGTAGTCAGAAGCTTTAGAATTAAACATTGAAAAGCCATCATGGTGTCTACTTGTTATGGTAATATATTTCATACCTGCGTCCTTAGCCATAAGTACCCATTTTTCTGCATCAAATCCAGTAGGATTAAAAAACCCTGGAAGCTTCTCGTATTCATTAATTGAAATATTTTGTTGATGCATCACCCATTCCCCATCTCCAAGAACACTATAAACACCCCAATGAACAAAGAGACCAAATTTTGCTTCCTCAAACCATTTTCTCGCTTCTAAATTTTCCTCAGATGGGATGTAATTTTCCTGTGCGGCTGAAATGGTCGAAATAAAAAGAATAAAAGTTAAAAAGAGTTTTTTCATTATATTGAAATTTTGATATTTGTAAAATGAAATTAATTAAATTTTGGATATGAAAATAATAAAATGGGTCTATTTCTCTTTTTTCTTAATTACAAGTATAATTTGTTTTACCATAGTATTTTTAATGTATTCAAACCTTTCTTTCATTGATTATCCTTATGTTTATTTAGGATCATTTTCTATAATGTGTTCACTTTCAATTTTAAGATTAAAAGTTACTTAGGGTATAATATGTTCTGGACTTCTCGCCAGTTGACGAGTTTAATATTATTATTATTTAAAGCTTGTTTAAATTTTTTACTAGAGACTATATTTAAATCATAAAACCTCCACTTCGAACCAAAATTTGGATGGTCGATCGTTATTTTTTTCATTTCATTATCATCATAACCTAAATGTACAATGAGTTGGTTTAAACCAGGCTTAAGATTATTTAAGATATCAATATAAAAATCTTCCATGGCTTCAAGCTTTATACCATTTTCTGCCATATAAAAATCATCAATGACAACTAAATTTTCTGGTTGTGTTAAAGTTTCATCAAATTGCGCCGTTACCAAATCAGGGACAAAAACTGCCAATTCATTTTCTTTTGCGATTTCCAGGTAAATCTCAAAAAATTCTTTTTTAAAAAAAAGAGCACCCTCGTGACTGTCTATATGTGATATATTAATGTTCATTGATTTTGCTAAGTCAATTTGAGCTTGTAATTCTTTTTTTAGTTCACTAGCATTAGCATTTAATATAAATTCTTTTTTAGTTTCATATAGATTACCATTGTTATCAATTAAAGAAGGAATTTTTATGGATTCTAAAACACCATCCCATTTATAGTATTTCCATTCACTTGTTACAGTGAGATGAACCCCTAGATCGATATTGGGATTTTTTTTTGAAAATTCCGAAACCTCCACGATATTTTCACAATTCATCATAACACTAGCAGAGTTTACACTTCCATCAACTAGGGCTTTAAATGTGGCATTGTTAACAGAACTTGATAATCCCAAATCATCAGCATGGATAATTAATAGTTTGTCACTTTCATTATATCCTAATTTTTCAGCAATATTTTCAAACTGAGTATAATTTTGCTCTCCTTTTATAAACTTATATGCCAATTTAAAATTATAAATAGGGATCTCTTTGTGTTCAAAATATATTAAAATAACAATGAACAATGTGGACATTAAAATGAATGTCCATTTAATCAATAAAGTCAGGAATTTATTAATTTTCAATTTAAGTTTTAAATATCTACTTTAGACCTATTAATTTACAAAGTTTTTATGAGAAATCCATTAATTTACTTGAGTCTATTGATTTTAATTTTTAGCACACTAAGTTGTAACGATATAAAGGAAACCCCTCCTAATATTGTTTGGTTGGTTGCTGAAGATCAGTCATCTTATTTTTTCCCGTTTTATGGAGATAGTTCTGTGGAACTACCTAATATCTCTCAACTGTTGGATAATGGAACGGTATATGATAATATGAATTCTCCTTATCCAGTTTGTGCTCCTGCAAGAAGTGGTATTATTACTGGTATGTACCCCAATTCTATAGGAACAGGAAATATGAGAGCTTTGAAAGGAAATGCCACAAAAAGAAATGAATTAGAAGCCCCTTTAGGAATCCCTTATTATTCGTCAAAATTAGCTGAAAAGATCACTCCATTTACACAGATTTTAATTCAAAATGGCTACTACTGCACCAATAATGCAAAAGAAGACTATAATTTCAATTTAAGAGATGATGCTTGGAATGAATCTAGCAGAAGCGCTTCTTGGGAAAAAAGAGAAGATGGACAACCTTTTTTTTCTGTTTTTAATTTCGGAGTAACTCACGAGTCAGAAATTTGGAAGAGAGATAAACAGGAATTGAAAGTAAAGCCAGAAAATTTAAAAGTTCCTCCGTTATTTCCTAACGACTCAATTTCAAGACATGCACTGGCAGTAAATTATTCAAATTTAGTTGAAATGGACAGGCAAATGGGTTTGATTATTAATGAATTAAAAGATCAGGGTTTATATGAAAATACATACATCTTTTTTTATAGTGATCATGGAGGCCCTTTTCCTAGACATAAAAGAGCAATATATGAAACAGGATCAAAAGTTCCTTTGATTATTAAATTTCCAAGTAATATAAAGCCAGTTGAAAAAAGAAATATTGATATGCTTAATTTTATTGATTTTGCTCCTACAGTTTTATCTATTGCTGGTTTTGAAATTCCCAAAGTTTATCAAGGGAAACCATTTTTAGGTTCTAAAATGACAAAAAATAAAAGAGAATATTTATTTACAGCAAGTGATAGGTTTGATGAGCACCCGGATAGAATCAGAGCAGTTAAAAGTAAAAGATTTAAATACATAAGAAATTATAATATTGATAAACCACATGCATTGGATGTTGGATATAGAACTCAAATGGCATTGATGAAGCATTTAAACAAACTCAATGAATCAAATCTACTTTCACCCCAACAGAAGCTTTGGTTTCAATCTCCCAAAAGCCAAGAAGAATTTTATGATTTGAACAGCGATCCTTTTGAATTAAATAATTTAATTGGTGAAAATAAATATTCAAAAGAAATAGATAATTTGAGAATTCAATTAAATGATTGGATGAAAGAAATTAACGATCTGGGTCACCTTTCTGAGAAAGAATTGGTTAAAGTAGTGACTAAGTAATTCTTTTTGAAAGCAATTACTTTAATTCCATTTATTGATTATCTTTAAAAAAAAATAAAGCTTCAGAAAATGTACATCTGAAGATTTATCTTAAGGCTAATATTTTGAATAGACTATTTATATTATTTTTCTTGTTAATATTTCTAAATGGTAATAGCCAAGAAGGATTACCAATTTATTCAGATTATTTGACTGAGAATTATTATTTAGTTCATCCTTCAATGGCTGGGGTAAATTTAGTTGGTGGAAAAGTTAGATTAACTTCCAGGAAGCAATGGTTTGATCAAGTAGACGCACCTAATTTACAAACTCTTTCTGTTGATTTTAGATTGACAGATAGATCTGGAATAGGTGGAATAATTTTTAAAGATGAAAATGGATATCATTCTCAAATCGGAGGTTATTTAACTTATGCTCACCATATAAGCTTTAATAAATCATTACTCCCTTCAAAAAGACCTTATCCCTCTAAAGATGATGATATAAATCAATTATCTTTTGGTATTAGTGTTGGTGGAATTCAAAACTCTCTAGATCAAACTTCTTTTGATCTTTATGACTTTGATCCTTTAATAGCAGGAATTAAACAAAGTACAGGGTATTTCAATGTTGATGCCGGTATGTCTTATGTTACTAATAAATATTACGCTCATTTAACTGTTAAAAATTTACTTTGGAGTCCTCATAATATGTATGGTGTAGATACTTACAGCAAAAGACCAGATAGGACTAGTTTTAAAAGGTTAGTGGCTTCATTGGGGTATATTTTTTATACTGAAATGCCCTGGTCATTTGAACCCTCAGTTCTTTTTCAAGCAGCTGAGCTGACTGATGAAAGAGCAATTGATATTAATCTTAAGACCTATTATAAGCTAAGACAAGGAAGACTTTGGGCAGGTTTTTCATACAGAAATAGTTTTGAAGGTGCCCAGTATTTGGATGGACAACTTTTAAAAAGACAGCGCTTACAATTAATTACTCCATTAATTGGAATTGATTATAAGGATTTTATTTTTTCTTATAATTATTCTTATCAACAGGGAGATATAAGGTTTGGTTCAGGTGGATTTCATCAAATTACCCTTGGATTTAACTTCTTAAGAGGATCAATCGATTGTGATTGTTTCTAGATTACCATGCTCTTACTAGGCTGAAGTGTGATTTAAATTCTCTTCCATCTTCTAGGTTTACTCTGAACCAGTAATCACTTGCTGGCATTGGTTTTCCATT
>QOPV01000019.1 GCA_003331265.1 Cryomorphaceae bacterium
AGCGTTCATTGAATAAACATTATTAGGTCCGTTAATTCTTTTCAAAGAAGGTAACATACTTTGGTATAAATCCGGATCATTAAAAGTTAAATTAAAAAGCGAAGGTCAAAGATACTTTAATGAGTCTATTCAAAAATACTCACTAGATGCAGTACTCTCAATAAATAATTATCATGCTGCCTATGCCGCAGCAGCACATTACCCTTGCCTTACGGTTCCTATGGGTTATAGAGATTCTGGTGTTCCATCTAATTTGACTTTTATAGGACCTTCATTTAGTGAAAATAAATTATATCAGCTTGGGTTCGCCTATGAAAAATTAACTAATAAAAGAATTCCTCCCTTTTAATTTATAAATTTCTTAAATAAACTAAACAGCTTATTTATTATTGGTTAAATAGTCTAAAGCTAAAGTGGTCATTGACTTTAAACCAGTAATCATTGCCGAATCATCAACATAAAAATCAGGTGTATGATGTGGAGCTGCCTTTGTTGGATCCGTGCCTTTTTTGGCGCCTCCAATAAAGAAATACATTCCAGGAATTTTTTCTTGAAAAAAAGAAAAGTCTTCAGCACCTGTTATAGCGTTCATTGAATAAACATTATTAGGTCCGTTAATTCTTTTCAAAGAAGGTAACATACTTTGGTATAAATCCGGATCATTAAAAGTTATAGGGTAACTAACTTGATAAGTTATAGTCGCTTTAGCGTTATTGGCTTCAGCAATATTAGAGACAATCTCCTCCAATCTTTTTAAAACTAATTTTTTCATGCCATTATCTAAAGTCCTAATAGTACCTAACATATAAAGACTCTCAGGAATAATATTACTTCTAACTCCTCCATGAATACTTCCAATTGTAACAACAGCTGCTGCTTCTGTTAATGGCATATTCCTACTAACGATAGTTTGAATTGAATTTATAATTTGAGAAGCAGTAACAATTGGATCTACTCCAGTCCATGGTGTTGATCCATGTGTTTGAACTCCTTCAATATCAATTCTAAACTCATTTACCGCTGCCATAATTCCCTTTGGGCGAACATGTACTTGACCAGCACTAATTTGTGACCATATATGAAGACCAAAAATTGCATCTACATCAGGATTCTTCAAAACACCCTCTTTGACCATAAGCTCTGCTCCTCCCTCTTCTCCTGCAGGAGCACCTTCCTCAGCTGGTTGAAAAATAAATTTAATAGTTCCTGGGATTTGATCTTTTATATCAAATAATATTTTAGCAGTTCCCAATAAAATAGCTGTATGAGTATCATGTCCACAAGCATGCATGACTGGAACAATTTCTCCGTTATACTCACCGATCATATTAGATTTCCACGGCAAGTCCGCTCTTTCTTTAACAGGTAGTCCATCAATATCAGCTCTTAAAGCAACTACTGGTCCTGGCTTTCCACCTTTCAAAACCGCTACAACTCCAGTCTTAGCTATTCCCGTCTGAGGATTTAAACCAATCTTTTTTAATTCGTTAGCTATTCTCTCAGCAGTTTTAAATTCTCTGTTACTTAATTCAGCATTTTCATGAAACCAATGTCTAAGTTCGATTATATCAGCTTCATAATTAGAACTCAATTCGTTTATTTTTTTATCAAAAACTTGTGCAAATGAAACAAATGAGAATAGTAAAGTACATAAGCCTAAAAATAAAAAATATGATTTTTTCATAATTCTGTTTTATCAAAAGTAAAAAAAATTATTCTCCTAATACAGTAATATACAATCTTCTAGCTCCACCGTTATTTCTATGTTCACATAAATATATTCCTTGCCATGTGCCAAATTGAGGAGATCCGTTTGAAACTGGAAAAGAAATAGATGATCCCAACAAGCTGTTTTTTATGTGCGAAGTCATGTCATCTTTACCCTCGAAAACATGAGTAAAATATGTTTCATTTTCTGAAACAATTTTATTAAAATGAGATTCAAAATCCATTCTTACTGATGGATCTGCATTTTCATTAATTGTTAGGCTAGCAGATGTATGTTTAATGAAAACATGTGCTATTCCAGAAATATTTGGAATAATACTCGTGATGTAATCTGTAATTATATGAAAACCTCTGGAATAGGGTTTTAAAATAATTTCTTTTTGAAAAATCAATACTTTAATTTTTTGTGGGTCATACTGGATTCGAACCAGTGACTTCTACCCTGTCAAGGTAACACTCTGAACCAACTGAGTTAATGACCCATTAACTTTCTATTAATGAATTATTTTTGAAATAATTCCATATTATAAAAATACCTAAAATCAATATAATAATTGATAAATAAGAGCTTTCAAATCCAAATTCTCCACCATTTAACATATTATTTTCTGGAATAGTAAACTCTATGATTGAATAAGAATCCAAACCACTTACTTTAAACCCAAACATGGATTGGAAAAAATTCCAACTAAAATGCAGTGCAATAGGAAACCATAAATTTTTTGTGAAAACATAGGATGCTCCTAAAAAAAATCCAGCCAGAAAAATATTACATAAGCCAAGGGTTGTTACGTTAGGATTAGATCCATGTATTAGAGAAAAGAAAATAGAGGAGATAAATAATGCTAAATAAGGATTAAATGATTCTAGTAAGTTTTTCAACATATATCCTCTGAAAACAACTTCTTCAAAAACAGAAACACCCGTAAACAATATAATGGATAATAAAACTTTATTTAGATTAAATGAAAAGTCAACAAAAACTATTTCATTTATAGAAAATAGAAATAAAAAAGCAGCACCCATGATAATAAAACCTAAAAAAATGCCATAATTAAATTCTTTTAACCTTCCTTTTGTCTGTAACCCGATTTGTATGAAAGGTTGCTTATCAATAAACTTCATAAATAGCCATAAGAGTATCACCATGAAAAAAATCATAGAATATTCAAGTATAATCATTGTGTTTAAATCAATTTTTCCGCTGGACATTTTACTAAGATCATAACCAGCAATTAATAAAATTACAGCACCAAGAATCTGAGGAACAAAAAGTAAGAAAAAAGCTAAAAGAGATTTTATCCAACCATTGTGATTTTTAATATTTTTCATTTTTTATTAGGATTAAATACTATGGGAATCGTATATGAAACGGCAACTGGTAAATCATTAATTAATGCTGGTTCAAAATAGGGTAATTTTTTAATAACTCTCTCTGCCTCTTTCTTAAATATATCCCCTCCTAGGATAGTAACATCATAAATACCCCCATCATTTTCAATTATAATTTCAACAAAAACAACTGCTTCTTTTCCTGTTTGTTTTGCTTTTTTAGGATATTTCAAATATTTCTTAATGTGATTGTTTACTTTTTCTTTGAAGCAGGTTTTAGAACCATCAGAATCCATTTCTTCACATCCAGGAAATAACGGAGCCCACTCTGCGCTATCCAATGGAAAAACGTCATTTGAATCAGAAATTTCATTAGAAATTCGATAAGTAATTGGAATTTTAAATGGAAAAGAACTTATCGAATCATTAATCCTTCCAGGTATCATTTTAGGAAGTTTTAAAAAAATATCTTTAGCTGCTTTTTCAAATAATTGATTTGCCGCCAATAAAGCCTCCTTATTATCAAATTTAACCCCTACAAGATTACAATTTGCATTAATATCATCAACTAATCCATTTTGATTGATTTCAAAATTAACATTAACAACAGCTTGAAGACCTAAATCGATAGCAGTTTTAGGATAAATAAAAAATTCATCTATATGCTCTTGCATGGATTCGTTAAAACATTTTTTTTGCAAATTAGAAGGTATTAATTTACAAACAGAGAAAATCGGAAACTCTTCTTTAGGGCTAGATGGTTCTTGTGAAAATATTGGAAGAAAAAAAAATAAAGAAAAAAATAATAAAAAGGTTTTTTTAATCATTAAATGCAAGATAATAAATTAACTGTATAAAAGATTTTTTTTAATATTGAATAAAAAAAATTATATTTGAAAATGTTTGGCATTCTTTTTGTATTAGTCTGATTGTTAAATATTTACTTTAAAATTTAAATTATGAAAAAAATACTTTTATACACTCTTGTGTTCCCTCTAATGTTTTTGTCATGCGAGAATACTGATGTGATGTCTGATGATGAATTAATTGAAGCGATTATTGAAGCCGAAAATAGAATCACGGTTTCAAAAAATGATCTCCCAAAAGCTGCAATTAGTAGTCTAGATTTTAATATGCCTGATGATATTATACGTCTAGCTGAGCTAGCTCCTGACCTAGGTTATGAAGTTGAAATGAAAAGCTGGGACTTTTTTGATTTTGAACTTGATTATGAAAGAAACGATAATAAATATTTTTCTACAAGTGGAAGACCACTAGAATCCTCAAAAGATAATAAGGATGGTTGGGGTGATAAAAAAAATAAAGATGGTAAGGACGATAAGAAAAAAAGAGGGCCCTGTTTTAAGTTTCAATACCCGCTTTCTTACACAATGGGTGATGGTTCTGTTATTTCAGGAAGTGACAGAAAAGAAATTCATTCTCAAATGAAAGCTTATTTTGAAAAGAATGGTAAAACAAAAGAAAACAAACCTAAATTAAATTTTCCTGTGACTATTTTAATGTTAGATGCTGATAAAAATGTGGTTAGCAAGGAAATTGAATCGCATGAAATTCTAAAAAAAGTTATGTCTAGTTGTAAAGGGAGTAAAGAAGATAAAGGAAGTGGAGACGACAAAAGAGGCTAAACTTTACTTAAAATAATTTATTAATAAGCCTCAATCGAGGCTTATTTTTTTTTCTTAAATCCCCATAAATAAAAACAAACGGCCGAAGACATAAATAACCACCCTAACGGAACTAATGCAAAAGATTCAATTAAATATCCTTTTTCATCTACTTCACTACCTATATATTCAAATGAAATAAAACACATTATCCCAATTACAAAAAAAACATTTGCTAATTTGTATTTAACCTCCAATTGTTAAGATTAAACTTTCCACTTTGTTTTACTTCAATTCCTTTTTCTATCCAATTGTTATGATTAAACTTTGGTAAATCTGGAATAGTATCCAAAGATTTTTTCAGAATCATATAAATTTCTTTTTCTTTCTCTGTCAGATTATTAATTAAAATTTTTGATTCCTCATACAAATCTTCAGAATATTTAAAAAAATCTCCTCTTTTATAAAGTTTGTATTCTTTATTTTGAGCATAAATTCCTTCATTTCTCTCTGCACTATTTGCTCCCCACATCGGATTATAATAGGTAATTAAAACTTCTCTTTCATTGTAATCTTTATTGTTTAAAAGAGGTAATAAACTTTTTCCATAAGATTCTCTTTTTTCAACATTTAAAATATCTTCAAACGTTGCATAAAAGTCCGTGAAATCAATTAGTGCATCACTTTTAAAACCATTTTTTATATTTTTTTTCCAATTGACTATCATTGGAACATTTGAACCATGTTTAATAGTAGAACCTTTGGCTCCTCTTATTTCTTTACCATTATTAACAGTTACAACTTGTGTGTCAGTTCCATTATCTCCAATGAAAATTAGAATTGTATTGTCTAAATTATTTTTATTTAAAGCATCTGATATTTTTCCTACAATTTTATCCGTGTAGTTCATATAGTCGGGGAAATATACTTCGTTATTTCCTTTATTTCTATCATTTCTATTTTTCCAATCGTCTGAGTATGGAGTTGGACGAAATGGATCATGAACCAAAGCCATAGGGTAATATATAAAGAAAGGATCATCCTTATTTTCTTCAATAAAATCAACTATAAAGTCTGAGAAAATATCTGGACCATAGTCATCAATATCTTTATCTAATTCTTTACCATTTTGAACAATTGATGGATTTGCAAATCTTTCACCCCGTTCTTTTAACCACCATAAACAGTATTCATCAAAACCATTTTTATAAGGTCTATTCAAATCCTGATTGTTTTCTAAATCATATTGTACACCATTTAATTGCCATTTTCCTACAACAGTCGTTTTATAGCCGTTGTCTTGAAAAAGGTTACCAAAAGTTTTTTCATTTGGATTTAGATAAGTAAAGTATTCATAATTGATGTAATTTGGCTTTCCTGTCATAATTTTTACTCTTGACGGAGTACATAATGGTTGAGAATAAGCATTATTAAAGTTTATTCCATTTACGGCTAAAGAATCTAAAACAGGAGTGTTGTATTCCGTAGCTCCATTAATCCCAATAGCTTCATGTCCTAAATCATCAGACATTATTAAAATCACATTAGGTCTATCTATTTGATCTGATTTATCACAAGAAAAAAAGTAAAAACAGAAGCTAAAAAGAAATAAAAATTTAATATTCATAGTTCATTAATTTAATAATCAATATAAACTAATTTTTCAAGAAATATTAAATATTTAAAACAATTCATATTTATAATATTTTACATTTAATATAATTTAGGAATTAAGTTAAATTCATTTTCATATTTTTGAATTCTCTATTACAAAATTTATTCATGGAACATTTTTCAAAAGTTCAAATCAATGCTATGGAAAAGATTTATAGACTAAATCTAATCAATAGTTGCACTGGTTATAAATCCGCAAATTTAATTGGAACATCGTCCGATAATGGAACGTTAAACCTAGCCGTATTTAGTTCAATAACTCACTTGGGAAGTAATCCCTCATTATTAAGTTTTATTGTTAGACCAACTGTTGTTCCTAGAGATACTTATAGAAATATCATATCGAATAAGTTTTTTTCTGTAAATCATATTCACGTTGATGATATTGAAGATGCGCATCACACTTCGGCAAGATATCCATCAAATATTTCTGAATTTGATGTTACCAAGTTTGAAGAAGAATATTTAGGAGATTTTCCTGCGCCATTTGTTAAAAGTTCAAAAATTAAACTTGGTTGTGAGTTTGTAAATAAATATGAAATAAAAGAAAATGATACTTTATTAATGGTAGCTGAAATAAAAGATATCTATTTTGAAAAAGATTTTATAAATGAAGAGGGGTGGTTACAATTAGATAAAGCAAAATCAGTAGCAATAAATGGTTTGGATGGTTATGCCCTACCAACTTTAATTGACAGATTTAAATATGCTAAGCCAAAAAAATGATCGACTTCATTGACAAAGATTTACTAAACTATGTTGAATCTAATTCACAGAACGAGCCTCAACTACTTAAAGAACTCAATAGAGAAACTCATTTAAAAGTACTTAACCCAAGAATGTTAAGTGGAAGTTACCAAGGTCGACTACTATCTCTTCTTTCAAAAATAATAAGTCCTAAGAGTGTTTTAGAGATTGGCACCTATACAGGATATTCAGCACTATGTATTGCTGAAGGACTTGATAAAAATGGTATTATTGATACAATTGATATAAATGAAGAACTTCAAGAAATTCAAAATAAATATTTTAAAAAATCTGGTTTTGAAAAGCAAATCTATCAACATGTAGGAAATGCTTTAGATATTATTCCTAAAATTGACAAGTGTTTTGATTTAGTTTTTTTAGATGCAGATAAAGAAAACTACCCTGAGTACTATGACTTGGTTATAGATAAAATTGTATCAGGTGGAATATTAATTGCTGATAATGTACTATGGAGTGGGAAAGTAATCGATAAAAAAGATTCGGATTTGACTACAATAAAACTAATAGAATTCAACAATCTAGTTCAAAATGATAAAAGAGTAGAAACTATGATTCTGCCCATTAGAGATGGACTTTCTATTTGTAGAAAAAACTAAAGGTTTCTTTTAATAGAGCCTCCCAAGTCTTCTATGCTATCTTTAACATTATCAATATCCTTTTTCAAAGATTCAGTATCGACTCCTTTAGTTTTAGCACTTTTTTTAATTTCACTTTTAACTTCTTCAGTTGCGTCTTTTACAACTCTTATGCCTTTTCCAAGACCTTTAGAAATTTCAGGGATTTTGTCAGCACCAAAAACTAATAAGACTATCAGCCCTATAAAAAGGATTTCAGGACCACTAATAAATAAGAGCATAGTTTTTTATTTTATTTAAATATATAAAAATGATCAATTAAATTAATTGGCCATTAAATTTTAAAAATTTATCCTTTAATTTTATTTTTAAATTTATCAAACTCAGAATCTTCTTGCTTTTTTGGCCATGAATTATTAGACGTGTCAATATCAGCGGTTTCCAAATCAGGATCTAAAATTATGTTAATTATTTTTTTATCAGATATTACCATTTTACTAACTTCATTATCATTTTTTCTCCAAACTTGTACTGGATATTTAACTCTTTCCTTAGTACCATCTTCATATTCATACTCAACAATTATAGGCATAACTAAACCTCCTGGTTTATCAAAAACTATATTATAAAAGTATTTTGGGATTTTTAAATTTTCTAATTCTTCTTTACTAAAATTTTCGTTTAAATAATTATTCAAGAGTTTGGAATTTTCCAATGGACTAACATCTTTTAAATTTTCTGTATCATTGTTAAAATCTTCTAAATAAACCATAGGTCTTAACCTACTCATTGGAATACCACGCTCTTCCATTATTTTTTTCATTTCTAATCCCGGTTCAGGAGATACATAGAATTGACTTACCTCTTTAATTCCAATATCAACATAATCTGTAGTGTAAAACCACCCTCTCCAAAACCAATCTAAGTCAACAGCAGAAGCATCTTCCATGGTTCTAAAAAAATCTTCAGGTGTAGGATGCTTGAACATCCATCTTTTTGAATACGTTTTAAAAGCATGATCAAACAATTCTTTTCCCATAATAGTCTCTCGTAATATGTTTAATGCTGTAGCTGGTTTACCGTAAGCATTAGGCCCTAAACTATATACATTTTCTGGATTAGACATGATTGGAGCTAAATAATTTTGATCTACACTCATGTAATTTGTAATCATTCTTGCAGGGCCTCTATCTGACGGGAAATTCTTTAAAGGATAAATTATTTCAGGATAATCTTCACCAAGTTTCTGTTCCGTTATATACTGAACAAATGTATTAATTCCTTCATCCATCCAAGCCCACTGGCGTTCATCATTGTTCACAATCATTGGAAAGAAATTGTGACCGATTTCATGAATTATTACTCCAATCATTCCAAATTTAACGTCATCAGAATAAGATCCATCTATGTTAGGTCTTCCAAAGTTAAAGCATATCATAGGGTACTCCATCCCGATTTGTTTAGCATGAACAGAAATAGCTTTGTGATATGGGTAATCAAAAGTATAATCTGAATAGGTTTTTAAAGTTTCAGCAACAGCAATAGTTGAATAATCTTCCCACAAGGGGTTACCTTCTTTTGGATACATCGATACAGCCATTACGTCTCTTTCACCTATCTTGACGGCCATCATATCCCAAATATATTTTCGAGATGTTGCAAATGCAAAATCTCTTACATTTTGAGCTTTAAAATGCCAAGTTTTTTTATTATTAGAAAAACTTTTTTCGGCTTGTTCAGCTTCACTTTGAGTAACAATCAAAACTGGTTTATCAAATGTTTTTTTGGCTCTATTATACCTCTTCAACATTTCTTTAGAAAAAACTTCTTTTCTGTTTTGTAACTCTCCAGTTGCATCAAGAATATGATCTGCAGGAACAGTTATTTTAACTTCATAGTTTCCAAATGGTAAGGCAAACTCGCCGTCTCCCCAAAACTGATGATTCTGCCACCCTTCAACTTCATTATATACAGCCATTCTAGGAAAAAACTGAGCTATTATATAAGTGCGATTACCATCACCTTTAAAACTCTCATAACCAGATCTGCCGTCCTGGTTTACATGATCTTGGATATTGTACCACCATTTTAATGAAAACGAAACTTTTTCACCACTCTTTAAAACGCTAGGTAAATCTATCCTCATCATTGTTTGATTAATGATATAAGAAAGAGGCTTTCCTCCAATATCTTTAACATATTCAATATTAAAGCCACCATCAAATGGATCGTTTAGAAACTCGTTTGTAAATGCCGAGGGTCGATAAAATGGTCTAGCTCCACTACCATCTTTCTCTAGAGAAGGAGAATCTTTCTTTCTTACATTTTGATCCAATTGAACCCATAAATATTCTAAATTATCAGGGGAATTATTAGTATATGTAATTGTTTCATTACCATAAATTCTTTTATTCTTATCATCTAATTCAATATCCATTTTATAATCCGCCTGTTGTTGATAATAAGCAGGACCCGGAGCACCAGCAGCAGTTCTAAACATATTAGGAGATGAAAACTCCTGATACATTTGTCTAAATTTATTTAAGTTGATATGACCTTTTTGTTTTGAATCTTCAGAATTTTCTTGTGTATAACCAGAAAATGATATTATTATTGAGAGAAGAAATAATTTAATGTGTGTAATTTTCATTTTATAATATTTGGATGTTAAATTTAATCTAAAAAATTTAGAACTCAAATGTATTAATAGGACTATCTTTTCTTAAAATAAAGCTTCTTTTTTTATTACCTTTTTTTAAGTGAATAATGTTTTGTTGATCGTCGAACAAATCAAACAAAATTGAGTTTTTTAATGTTATTGATTTAAATATTGGCAAATTTTCAATTTCTAAAAAAAACGTAAACATTTCATCATTTTCTTCAGCTCCTAAATAATTCAGCTCATAATTTATATTGTCAAAAAAAATATCAAGATTTGATAATAAATATTGATTAATTTTTGATTTAATTTCACTAGAATTTAAATTTTTATTTATACCCAAATCAATACCATCTCTTTTTTTAATAAGGTTAGTAAAATCATCTTTAAAAATTTTCATTGTAAGCTGAAGAGAACCTGAATCATTTTTAAATTCATAAAAACTAGTACTTACATAATATTTGTGAGAAACAAATGCTATCAAAAAAAATATGACAATAAATAAACTAAATTTTTTCATCACTTATCGATTTATGATATTCTTTAAAAGAATTTAAGACAAGCCCATGATTAGATTGTCTGAAATTCTCTTCAATGTCTTTGTTTTCCATAGCACCTAAAACAAATTCATATACTTCATCTTCCTCAAGGTTATAATTTTTCATAAAAAAAGCCACACCATAAAATTCAATTGCCTGAAAAACTGCACTAAACTGTTTATCTAATATTCTTGTTTTTTTAAGATTATCATAATAACCTGAAAGTTTTTTGTAAATTCCTTCAATGTCTAAGGGCATTATTGGCAGAAGAAGAACATTAAGTAGAATTTGAGCATCATTTTTATAGACAATTCTTTCTGCTCTTTCCCCTTTAAATCCAGGCACCCCAACATCATCAAAATTTATTGGATTTTTAACACCCGAATCTTTCATGTCATTTAATAAATTTCCGCTCAAATTATGTGATTTAACTACTACGTTTTCTAATTGGTTTACGAAAGGCTCAACATAAACCTTTACCTGATCCTGATTAAAAACTTTTTGATTAATTACAATTACATGAGGCTTAATTTGGATTGAAGAAATAATTATTGTGTCATTTTTTTTTACTCCAATTATGAATAACCCATTCTCATTAGTAATTGATTTAGCACCACTGTTCTTGTTTATAATATGTATTCCACTTAGGTTTAAAGAGTCACTTACAATTTTTCCTTTAAAAGATTTATAATCTTGATTGGTTTGGGAAAAAATAATTTGAGATCCTAATAATAGAAAGCAGAAAATTATTTTACCCCCTGCTAAGTATTTTTCTAAATCTAACACTTTGTTTAACTAAAAAATCAATTAATTGAAATTCATTACTTTTTTTAAATAAAAATTTTGAAGGGAATTTCTCATCACAAAAAACTAAGAACTCTGAGATGTTTTCTTTTGGTATACCCAAATTTGTAATAAAAAAAGCATCATCATAAACCTCTCTCAATAAATTACTTGGCTTATAAGAGGGGTTCTCTAAGTCTTTTTCTTTAGAATTAGATTTAGCAATGACTTTGTATAAATTAATAAAGTTTAGTCCATTATTAAATCTTCCTGCTTGTAAAATTTGATTTTCAATTCTAGTAGACTTGTCAACGTAATAATCAAATTTTTTAAATTCCTCTTCTTTAAGATCAATAAATTTTTCTGTGTTTTCAGGACCTACGACAACTTCATCTAATTCTGTTACTTTTTCATTTACATCAATAACTATCCTGCTTTTTTGTAAAATTTCTTTATTTATTACTAAAGATCTAATTTGATATTGAATTGAAGAGAAAACCAATCTATCGTTAAGTTTTACTTTTATTTCAAATTCTCCATCTTCATTTGTAATAGTTGCTTCTTGAGATGTATTGTTAATGACATTAGCGGATATTACATTACTATTTCTATATAACACCTTTCCTTTTATCCAAGTTCTATAATCAGATTGTGAAAATGAAAAATTACACAGAAAGTAAAAGAGAAAGAAATTAAAAAAATATTTCATTAATCGTAAATTATTTGAGCGGGAGACCGGGTTCGAACCGGCGACATTCAGCTTGGAAGGCTGACGCTCTACCAACTGAGCTACTCCCGCATTATTACAAATATAAAACTAACTAAAAATTATATTATTAAATTTATAAAAGATGAGTGTTTTATTAAAAAAAGTTGCGGCAAATAAATTATTTGAAATAAGAAGAAAGATTTTGAGAAATAATTCCAGTTACAAAGATTGTCAGTTTGAAGGTGATAACAAGAATAGTTCAGTTCATATTGGTGCATTTATTAATGATGTTATTATTGGTGGAGTTTCTCTATTAAAAAATAAATCAATACACAAGGATTTAAAAAACTGTTACCAGCTGAGGGGTATGTGTGTGTTAAAGAACTTTCAAAACCATGGAATAGGTATTAAATTATTAAATGAAGCTGAAAGATATTGTTCAGATTCGGGAGTAAATAATATATGGATGAATGCCAGAAAAAATGCCGCTGTTTTTTATTTGAAATCAAATTATATAGATTTAGGAATTCGTTATGAAATCAAGGGAATTGGACAACATCATTTTTTATATAAAAAATTAAAATGAATTTAAAATCTAGTCTATTATTTTTTTTAATAATTTGTAATATTAATTTTTCACAACAAAAAATGAATTTAGATATTCTTCAAGGAATTAAAAACCCCGTATTAGTTGGAGATACAATAAAACTTGAACAAAATACATACCATGCTTTTATAAAGATGGAGGAAGCTGCAAAAAAGGATGGAATAAATCTTAAAATTGTGTCAGCTCACAGAGGATATGAAAGACAAAAATTTATATGGAATAGAAAATTCAAAAAATTCACAGAAGAATATTCTTTAGAACCTATTAAAGCTATTTATGAGATTATTAAATATTCAACAATTCCAGGTACATCTAGGCATCATTGGGGAACAGAAATAGATATTATTGATGAGGATTTTTCTGATGAAGAAAATGTTTTAATGAGTTCTAAATATGAAAAAAAAGGTATTTTTTACGAAGTTAAACAATGGATGAATTCAAATTCTGAGAAATTCGGATTTTATATAACTTACAATAACGATCCTGAAAGAAAAGGTTTTGAGCACGAGCCTTGGCACTACAGCTATGCTCCTGTTTCAAAAAAAATGCTTGCATTGTTTTTAAAATCAGATTTAAAAAAGCTTATTAAAAAAGATGAAATTAATGGGTCTGAACATTTTACGGAAGAATTTATTGAGAAATATAAAAATGAAAACATCTTAGATATAAATCCTAACTTAAAATAATTATTTCCTTCCAATATATTTATATTTGTTTCAAAATATAAATTCTTTTAAATTTTGAAAATTTCAAAAAAAGTTATTTTAATGATTCTAGATGGGTGGGGTATAGCTAAAGATCCTAGTGTTTCGGCAATAGACAGGGCTAAAACTCAATTTATTGATTCTTTGTATAATAATTACGCATCTGCCAAATTAATTTCTTTTGGAGAAAAGGTGGGTCTTCCCAAGGGTCAAATGGGTAATAGTGAGGTTGGACACATTAACTTAGGAGCTGGGAGAATAGTTAATCAAGAATTAGCAAAAATTAATTTAGCATTCAAAGAAAATTCTATTCAAGATCAAATTAACTTAAAGAATTGCTTAAAAATAGTTAAAAAAACAAATAAAAAATTACACCTGATTGGATTATTATCTGATGGTGGAGTACATTCACACATAAATCATTTAGAAGGGTTACTTGATATTTGTGAAAAAATGGGTATAAAAAATATATACATTCATGCATTTACTGATGGAAGAGACGTAGATCCAAAATCTGGTTTAAACTATATAAAAAGAATAGAAAATAAAATAAAAAATACTGGGGCAAAAATGGCTACTGTAATTGGTCGTTACTTCTCTATGGATCGGGATAATAGATGGGAAAGGATAAAAAAAACTTATGATCTTTTAACTAAAGGTGTAGGTAAAAAAACTAATGATATTAAAAATACTATTAAGAAATTTTATGATAATGGAATTACAGATGAATTTATTGAACCAATCATAATTACTGATCAAAATGGCTGTTCTGATGGAATAATTGAAAATGAAGACCATGTCATTTTTTTTAATTTCAGAACTGACAGAGGAAGACAGTTGACAAAGGTCTTAACTCAAAAAGATTATCCTAATTTTGAAATGAAAAAATTAAAATTAAATTTTCTGACTATGACAAATTATGATGAATCTTTTAAAGGAATAAATGTAATTTATGATTCAGAAAATATAAAAGATACTTTGGGTGAAGTCTTAGAAAAAAACAATAAGACTCAAATCAGAATTGCTGAAACAGAAAAATACCCTCATGTAACATTTTTCTTTAATGGTGGAAGAGAAAAACCTTTTAAAAACGAAAAAAGAATCTTATGTCCCTCTCCTAAAGTTGCTACTTATGATTTACAGCCCGAAATGAGTGCTAATGAAGTTAAAGATTCTATTGTCAGTGAAATAAACAAAAATAAAACAGACTTTATTTGTTTAAATTTTGCTAACCCTGATATGGTTGGTCATACAGGAAATATTTCCGCTGCAATCAAAGCATGTGAAACAGTAGATGATTGTTCTAGTAAAATAATTCAATGTGCGATTAAAAATGAGTATTCAATCATTGTAATTGCTGATCATGGAAATTGTGATATAATGAAAAACTCTGATGGATCTCCTAATACAGCTCATACAACAAATATGGTTCCTATAATTGTTGTTGATGAACAAATAAAAAAGGTAAATGATGGGATACTGGGAGATATTGCTCCTACTATTCTAGATTTGATGAATATTGATAAGCCTGAATTAATGACTGGAAAATCTTTAATATCTTAATATGAAAAAAATAATGACCCTGATATTCATATGTTTGTTATTTTCTTGTAAACCAAAAAGTCCTGAATCTAAAAAAAACTCGAAAATAACAATTGAAAATGAAGAGGATTATATTGACATTTTGGGAGTTTTTGAAAGAAATGAATTAAATACCTATCCTCACAGCGAATGGTTTGAAGAAAATTATGATAATTACTTATTAGACGAAGAAACTGCTAAAAAAATCAAACCATTAATTAATGATGTTGAAATAACCGCTTTCATGGGCACATGGTGTACTGATAGTAGAAGAGACTCCCCAGCATTTTTTAAATTAATGGATTTTCTTGACTTTAAAGATCATAAACTAAAATTAATTGCAATGTCTTTAGAAAAAACCACACCAGATAGTCTTGAAAAAGGATTAGAAATCTACAACATCCCTACGTTCATATTTAAAAAAGACGGTAAAGAAATTAATAGGATAGTTGAATTTCCAATTGAAACCATAGAAAAAGACATTTTTAAAATTTTAAATGGAGAAGGTTATAAAAATGCTTACGCTGATTTTTAAGAATGGGTTTAATTAAATCAATAGCAGAAATAGAGTTAATAAGAGAAAGTGCTTTACTTGTATCTAAAACTTTAGGAATGTTAGCTAAAGAAATTAAGCCTGGAATAGATACTCTTTATCTTGATTCTTTAGCTGAAAGCTTCATCAGAGATCATAATGCCTCACCTGGTTTTTTGGGATTATATGATTTTCCTAATACACTGTGTGTTAGTCCTAACTCTCAAGTTGTTCACGGAATTCCTAACAGGGAAGCAATTAAAGATGGTGATATTTTATCCATTGATTGTGGTGTTTTAAAAAATGGTTATTATGGAGATCATGCTTATACTTTTGAAGTTGGAGAAGTTAATGATGATATTAAAAAATTATTAAAAGTTGCCAAAGAATCTTTGTACATAGGAGTCTCTGAGTTCAGAAAAGACAATAGAGTTGGAGATGTAGGTTATGCCATTCAAAACCATAATGAATCAAATGGTTATGGTGTGGTAAGAGAATTAGTAGGACATGGATTAGGAACAGAAATGCATGAAAAACCAGAAATGCCAAATTATGGAAGAAGAGGATCTGGAAAAAAATTTAATGATGGAATGGTAGTAGCAATTGAACCAATGATAAATTTAGGCACTCACAAAATAAATCAATTAAATGACGGCTGGACCATACTTACAGCCGACAACCTACCTAGTGTTCATTTTGAACATAACGTTGCAATTATTGACGGAAAACCTAATTTACTATCAACATTTGATTACATCTATGAATCATTAGGTATTAAAAGTGATGAAGAAAATCAATTTAAATAATTAAAAATTGAAATGGTTAATAAAAATTTTAATTAATAACATACCGAGAACCCAATTAATTTTTTGGAGCAACATATTAAGGCCTATAATTGATCTTTTTTATAGAGGAAGTAAATACTATGATCCAATAAATAAAAAATCATACAGAAAATTTTTACCATATGGATATGTAAATCAAAGGCCAAATGCATTAAGCCCTGGCACTTTATCTTTAGAGAGACATAGGCTATTATGGTTGTATTTAAAAAATGAAACTGATTTTTTTACAACTAAATTAAAAATTTTACACATTGCCCCTGAACAAGCTTTTTTTAAATTTTTAAAATCTTTAAAGAATAAAAATTATATAACATTTGATTTAAATTCTCCTCTAGCAGATATTAAAGGAGATATTTGTAATATGCCATTTGATGATAATTTTTTTGATTTAATCCTTTGTAATCATGTTTTAGAACACATTGAAGACGATAATAAAGCAATGAATGAGTTATATAGAGTTTTAAATAAAAACGGAACAGCGATATTACAAGTTCCAATTGATTTAAAAAAACAAATAACCTATGAGGATATTAATATAAAAACAGAGAAAGAAAGAATGGAAAAATTTGGGCAATATGATCACTTAAGAATATATGGTTTGGATTATTTCGATAAACTTGAAAAAATTGGTTTTCGTGTGGAAAAAAACAAATACGCTACTAAATTTAGTGAAATTGAAATGGAAAAATACGGTATTATTGAAAACGAAATTATACCAGTGTGTAAAAAATATTAATTTAAAGTTAACTTCTCAAAACCCTCTGTTCTATACAATTTTACATCACTATTTTTATCATAATAAACAATCATAACATCAATATCTTTTAAAAAAGGAATAAGTTTTTTAGATTTTTCAATTGGCATGGCCATAAAAGCAGTAGCATAAGCATCTGCTGTAATACAATCTTGGGCAACAACAGACGTTCCTAAAACTTTGGTACTATATGCATTACCATTTTTAGGATTAATTGTATGTACTATTTTTTTTCCACTTTCTTTATCAATTAAATATTTTCTGTAGTTTCCAGAGCTAGCAAGTGCCTTATTTCTAAGTTTAATACTCTCTATAAAATTATTTGATTTGATATTTAATGGGTCGACTATCCCAACAATCCATGGTGAGTTTTTGACTTCATTTATTCCACTAGCTACCATTTCTCCACCAATTTCAACTAGATGATTATTAATATCGTTTGTTTTAAGCATTTTGGAAATTAGATCTACACAATATCCTTTCGCAATTGCATTAAAGTCTAAAAAAATATTAATATTTTCTTTAAAAACTAAATTATTTTTTAAGGATACTTTTTCAAATCCAGTTAAATTCATTAAACTATCAACATTTACTGAGCTCTGTTGAATATTTTCTGGACCTAAACCATAAGCTTTAACTAAAAGTCCGATAGTCGGATCAAAAAAACCATCGGTGGTTTTCCAAATATCTTTTGACTTATTGAAAACTTTTTTGAAATGATAATCTACTATAACAGAATCCATTCCCCTATTTATTTTTGATATATCAGATGATTTAATATAAGTAGACATTGATTGATTAATTTCGATAAATATTGAATTAGTTAATTCCTCTATATTATCTAAAGGTCTAATCGAGCTATATAAAATCTTATAAGTAGTTCCCAAAGCTTTTCCTGAATGAGAATAAATAGTAGGTTTGTCTTCAACAGAACAATTAACGAAAAGTAAAATAAAAAATATATTAACTAATTTTTTCAATGCCTTTAAAATTTACAACATAATCCGAATCTTTAAATATAGGGAACTCATAGTTCTCAGCGTTAGCTAAACCAACTCCTGCATAAAACAAAGTTGCATTAAACTTAATAGCATGATCTTTTAATTCATCTATTTTATAAACTTGTACTTTGTTCGGGTTTTTTGGATATAAAATAGCCTTTACAATGATAAAGTATAGTTTTTTATTTTTTGTACAAACAAACTGAGGATCTTTTTTTAATTTACTATTCACCGAGAGAAATTCGAAATTATCTTTTTCAAGATCTTTTCCAACAATATTCATAGCAAGTTGATGCAACTCTGATTCATTAAGTGGAATTGGAAGGATGTTATCCGCCAAAATCATCGAATCTGACATTCTCAGGTGGGACACCAAAATCATCAGCCATTTTTTCTATAGCTTGATTCATTAATGGAGGACCACAAAAATAAACCTCTATATCTTCAGGAGCTTCGTGATGAGACAAATAATTATCAATTAATGTCTGGTGTACAAAACCTATAAACCCATCGCCCTTGCCATCTAAACCGTCTTTAACTTTCCAGTTATCTTCTTTATTTGGTTCCGATAATGCAATGTGAAACTTAAAATTTGGAAAATCTTTTTCCAGAGCTTTAAAATGATCAATATAAAAAAGTTCTCTTTTTGATCTTCCACCATACCAAAAATTAACTTTTCTACCAGTCTTCAGAGTTCTAAAAAGATGATACAAATGAGATCTCATAGGAGCCATTCCAGCACCACCACCGACATATAACATTTCTGCCTCTGAATGATTAATAAAAAATTCGCCATAAGGACCAGAAATAGTTACTTTGTCTCCTGGTTTTTTTGAAAAAATATAAGAGGAAGCAATACCTGGATTTACATCCATCCATCCGTTTGAATTTCTATCCCAAGGAGGCGTTGCTATTCTTACATTTAACATAATTTCTTTTCCCTCTGCAGGGTATGAAGCCATTGAATATGCTCGCTCAACCGACTCTGGGTTTTTCATTTTTAAATCCCAAAGTTTAAACTTGTCCCATTCCAATTTAAATTTTTGCAAATCATCAGGATGTTCATCTGGATGAGCACTAATATCCATATCCTTATAGTCAATTTCACATTCTGGAATTTCAATTTGAATATATCCACCAGCTTTGTAACCCATATCTTCAGGAATTTCAACAACAAACTCTTTAATAAAGGAAGCTACATTCCAATTCCTAACAACAGTTGCCTCCCATTTTTTTATTCCAAAAACTTCTTCCGGAACTTCAATAACCATATTTTCTTTCACTTTAACCTGGCAACCAAGTCTCCAGCCTTCAGCAATTTCTTTTCTACTAAAATGTGGTGCTTCAGTTGGAAGAATTTCTCCACCACCTTCGGAAATAACACATTTACATTGAATACAAGTACCTCCACCTCCACATGCAGAGGGCAAGAATATCTTATTATTTCCAAGAGTAGACAACAATGTTCCTCCAGATGACACTTCAACTTCATTTTCTCCGTTGACCAAAAGAGTGACCGGCCCAGATGGCATCAGCTTGGCTTTAACCCCTAAAAGCATTCCAACCAATAGAAATAAAACAAATGCAAAAGCAATTACACTAAATAAAATATATGTTGTTACTGTCATAATAATTATAAATCAATTCCCATAAAGCTCATAAAACCGATAGCCATTAAACCGGTTATAATAAATGTAATCCCCAGTCCTCTGAGCGGAGCAGGTACATTTGAGTAGGCTATTTTTTCTCTAATAGCTGCAACACCAACGATAGCTAAAAGCCAACCGATTCCTGATCCAAATCCATAAATAGCTGATTCTGTAATACCAGAGAAGTCTTTTATTTGCATAAATAAAGATCCACCCAAAATTGCACAGTTTACTGCTATTAAAGGAAGAAAAATTCCCAATGCACCATATAATGCAGGAGAAAATTTTTCAACAATCATTTCTACTAACTGAACCATTGAAGCTATAACGGCAATAAACATAATAAAACTTAAAAAACTTAAATTTATTTCAGCATATTGAGGACCAATCCATTTGAGAGCTCCTGGTTGTAAAACATATTGGTCAATTAAAAAGTTTAAAGGAACAGTTATAGTTAAAACAAAAATTACTGCAAAGCCTAAACCAACGGCTGTTTTAACAGTTTTTGAAACAGCGAGGTAAGAGCACATCCCTAAAAAATATGCAAAAATCATATTTTCTATAAAAATACTTTTAATAAATAAATTTGCATATTCTAACATATCTTTTGTTTAATAGTTATCCTTTTTCTATTAATTTTCTGTTTCTTGACCTTTGGATCCAAATGATCACACCTACTATTATTAATGCCATGGGTGATAAAAGCATAAAACCATTGTTTTCATAACCCATTTCATAAAAAGAATCAGGGATGATTTGATATCCAAGTAAATTTCCTGAACCAAAAAGTTCTCTAACAAAAGCAACTAATATTAATATAAAACCATAAGCAGCTGCATTTCCAACACCATCTAAAAATGATCTCCAAACTCCATTACCAAGTGCAAAAGCTTCTAACCTTCCCATCACAATACAGTTTGTTATAATTAATCCAATAAAAATTGACAACTCCTTACTAACATCATAAGCATAAGCCCTTAAAACTTGGTCCACTAAGATTACCATTGAAGCTACAACTACAAGTTGAACAATAATTCTAATTCTATTTGGGATTAGATCTCTAAGCAAAGAGACTATAACATTACTAGCTGCCATTACTGCAATAACAGAAACAGTCATTACTATAGCTGCCTTTAATTGAACCGTAATAGCTAATGCAGAACAAACCCCTAAAACTTGAACTGTTATTGGATTATTGTCATCCATAGGGTCAGAAAGAAGGGCTTTATTCTTCTTCGAGAATAACGGTTCACTAGTCTTACTTAGAAAAAGTATTAAAGGATTATTATTTTTTTTATTTTTAATCAAAATACGTCTAGTTTAAAGCTATTTGTTTGTTTTTCAGTGAGTTAAAAAATGGCACATAATGTTGTATTCTTTCTTTAATCATATCTGAAACACCATCCCCAGTGATCGTAGCTCCAGAAATTGCATCTACTTCGTGATCATTCTTGTCTAAATTCGAAGGATCATTATTGGTTTTTGAAACCATAATACCCATCAAATTATTATTAGAATCAAATAATTTTTCATCAATAAATCTTTCTTTAAACCAATCTTGTGTAATTTCTGCGCCAAGACCTGCAGTTTCTCCAACATGATCAAAAACTACACCTTTAATTGTATTTAAATCCTCTTTTAAGGAGATATAACCGTATATAGCATTCCATAAACCGTTTCCTCTGATAGGAATTATATAATATTTTGAGTTTTCAATGTTAGCTATATACAAAGGGAAATTTTGCTGATCAGGCGACTTTTTTAATTCCAAGGACAATTTAATTTGACTAAATGGATCTACTGAACTATTTATAGAACCATCATTCTTAAGAGAATACTTCTCCTCAATATATTTGTTAAATAAATCTTCTGCGGCATCACGGTCGGTAATTATTCCAACGGTAGAAAGGATGTTTTGCATTTTTTCTTTTCTTACGTTTTCGTCCTGTAAATCTTTTAGCGATTGAGATGTAAAAGCCAAAACTGTTGCAACAACTAAAACCATAACGGCTGCAAATAAAAAAGTGTATAAATTTGAATCTCTGTCCATATTAAGCCATATTTATTATTGGTTTTTTTATTCTATTTAATCTTCTTTTTACATTAGCTTCAACTACATAGTGATCAATTGTTGGGGCAAAAACATTCATAAGTAAAATAGCTAACATTACGCCCTCTGGATAAGCAGGATTAAATACTCTAATTAGTATACAAAATAATCCAACTAGTAAACCATATATCCATTTTCCTTTAACAGTTTGAGCTGCTGAAACAGGGTCGGTAGCCATAAAAACAACACCAAAGGCAAAACCCCCAACCATCAAATGATTCATCCAATTGAAACTCATTAATTCGTTAACTCCCCAAAGATTAAATAATATACCAGTTATCGCGGCGCCAATTAGACTTCCTAACATGATTCTCCAACTTCCTACACCAGTATATATTAAAATGAAAGCACCTAATAAAACCATTAAAGTAGAGGTTTCAGCAATTGAACCAGGGATGGAACCCATGAACATGTCTATTGGCTGATAAGGTAAAGAACTAGTTCCATTGGCTAGCATACCAAGAATTGTTTCACCTGAAACTCCATCAACATTAGATGCTTCGGAAACCCATACTTGATTTCCTGACATATAAGTTGGATAAGCAAAAAAAGCAAACGCTCTTGCCGTTAAAGCTGGATTTAAAATATTCATTCCCGTACCGCCAAAGGCCTCTTTTCCGATAAAAACTGCAAAGGCTACTGATAAGCCAACCATCCATAATGGTATGTCCACTGGCATAATCATAGGAATTAATAGTCCAGTAACTAAATATCCTTCATTTATTTCGTGCCCTCTAAAAACCGCAAAGGCAAATTCTATAGCCAGTCCAACTATGTAGGATACTGCTATCATGGGTACTATTTTCATAGATCCATGAATCACCACATCCATTAATGTGTAATCAATGTCAAGTTGAGAATAATACTGAAACCCAGTATTATAAATACCATAAAAAAGTGCTGGAACTAAAGCTATAATCACTGTGATCATAGTTCTCTTGAGATCTACTGCATCTCTTATATGAGCCCCATGTTTAGTTGTATGGTTAGGAACAAAAAGAAAAGTATCAAATGCATTGAATGCTGGGGCGAATCTTTCCCACTTTTCACCTTTACTGAAAGGTTTTTTTAAATTATCTATTGTATTTCTAATATTCATATATTTTTTTTAACCTACTTCTGAAATCATTAAATCTAATCCTTGTCTAATTATATATTGAGCTTCTATTTTTGAAGAGGAAGAATAATCAATTAGAGAAAAATCTTCAGGTGCAACTTCATAAATACCTAAACTTTCCATTTTTTCTATATTACCGGCCATACACTCTTTTAGTAACTGCATAGGTAGAATATCCATCGGGAAAACCTTTTCCATCTCACCAGTAACAACAATTGCTCTTTCTTCTCCGTTCATGTTTGTATCTAAATCATATTTTTTATTTGGAAATAACCAAGAAAAAGATGTTTTGTAGATACTAGGAACTTTATTATTAATAAAGGGAATCCAGCCAAACATTCTGTAGTGATTTCCTTCTCTTAAAACTGAAAAAGAATTGTTATAGAATCCTAAGTAATTGTCGTGCTCAACTGTGGAACCAGTTAAAACATCTCCATTAATAAACCTCAAAGAATCTTTTGAATCAATACCAGCATCATCTATAATTTTGTTTAATTCCGTTCCTGAGATAGTTTTATAATACTGTGGGTACTTAACTGGTGGACCCGATACAGCTATGGTTCTTACAGGATTGTAAATTCCTGTATTAAAATACCTTCCTATGTTAGCTACATCTTCGGCACCTAAAGTCCACACTATTTCTCCAGAGTTAATAGGATCAATGTGATGAATTTGTACACCAACATTTCCTGCAGGATGAGGGCCATTAATAGTATGAATATTTACTCCGTCTAATTTGTTTATAAACGAAGAACTATTTTTGTCGACGCAAATATTAACATCACCTGATGTTAATTTAGCCAAGATTTTGATTCCGTTTTTAAACTCTTCCTTTTGATCTTCTAATATTATTTGCAAATCAGCAGCTATTGGAGCGCTATTAAATGCAGAAATAAAAATAGATTTAGGATCATCAGATGGATTTGAAATTACATCGTACGGTCTTTGTTTAATAAAAGGCCAACAGCCTGAACTCAATAAAATATTTTTAATATTTTCAGGATCTAACGTTTCATGATTAATTTTTTTTAAGCTTTTAGTATTTTGCTTTTCATCAACTTCAATTATTATTTCAATTATTTTTCTCTTTGCCCCTCTTGAAATGTCTTTAATTATGCCATCAACGGGTGAACAAAACTTGATCCTTTCATCTTTTTTTGAAAAAAATATAACATCCCCTTGCTGAACACTATCACCAACTTTAACTACCATTTTTGGAATAATTAGATGAAAATTTGAGGGATTTATAGAAACGAATTTAGGCAAGGCAGCTTTTTTTATGATGTTATTAGCAGCACCTTTTAACTTAATGGTTAAACCATTTTTAATTTTGATGTCGTTTGACATATTTTCTTAGTGTGTAATCGAGTGCAAATTTATTAATTTATACCCTTAAGTAAAAGTCGAATTAGGATTAATTTACTAATAAACTTTTTATTTATAATTATTCTAAATAAGGCTTACGCTTTAGAATTCTATTTGTAATATATTTACACCTAATTATGTGTATAAATTTTAAAAATTTAATAAGAATAACTTTTATTTTAACCTTAAACAATCTACATTCTCAAACACTAGACATCGCTAAAAATATAAAAACCATTATTCTAAATAATTCTAAATCTACGGATCCGTTTTTTAGTTTTGATGATAACATAGAATTAAGTTTTGATGATTTAGATTCTGACGAAAAAAACTACTATTATCAAATTAACCATTTTGATTACAATTGGAAACCTTCAAAACTATTAAAATCAGAATATCTAAACGGGTTTGACGATTTAAGAATAAGAAAATACAGAAATTCATTTAACACACTTAAATCATACACGAATTATAAATTAAAAATACCAAACAACGATTTAAGTTTAAAAATTTCAGGAAATTACTCTATCAGCATTCATCATTCCAATGGAGATAGGGTTTTTGAAAAAAGATTTTCAATTTTTAAAAATGAATTACCAATTCAAATTTCAATTTCTAAATCAAATATCATTAGTAATATTAATACAGATCAGCAAATCAAAATTAGTGTTAATTGTGATAACTGTTCTGATATTTATAACAGCTCATCATCACTGAAATTAATTGTAATTAAAAATAACAACTGGGTTAATTCCCAAATTATTGAAAAACCAAAATATGTACTTTCCAATAAACTAATTTATGACGATATTTATTTTAAGGGAGGAAATGAGTTTTTAAATTTTGATAATTCTAATATTAGTTCTTCAAGCCTAAGAATTTTTAAAACTACATTAACTGATTTATATAATAATTTTTTAATCACTGATAAAGAACGAACTAATACAATTTATGAATATAATCCTGATATAAATGGGAAATTCATCCTTAATTCTAATAAAAATAATGATTTAAGTATTGAAAACGATTACGCTAGAGTTTTCTTTAATTTTAAAACAAACTTTTATGACTTAAAAAGAGAAATATATTTATTAGGCAATTTCAATAATTTTAAAATAGATCAAAATTATAAATTAGAATATAATTCTAAAAGTGAATCATATAAAGGTTCCTTCCTCTTTAAACAGGGTTTTTATAATTACAAATACGCCTACATAATGTCATCTGACAAAAATAAAATGAAATACTTTGAAGGAGATTTTTGGCAAACTGAAAATTACTATAGAGTATTACTTTATCACAAAAAAATCCATGACAAATACTTTAAAATTATTGGAGCAATTGACCTAAATACTTACAATATCAAAAATTAAGTTAAACTCATTCATTTTGATTTATTAAATCAATATATTAGCTAGTAGTATTATTGTTATGATTAATCATGTTACAAAAGGTATTAGAATTTCAGTAAAGACAATTTACGACGGTTCTTATTTTAAAAACTATAACCTTCATTTTGCCTTTAATTATATTATCAAAATAACAAACCAGAGCAAAAGTACTGTTCAGCTTAAATCCAGACACTGGAGGATATTCGATTCATTAAGTTCAGATATTATTATTGATGGTGAAGGAGTTATTGGAGAAAAACCTTCCATTAAACCTGGAGATTCTTATGAATATTCATCTGGTTGTTTAATTACTTCACCCGTTGGAGCAATGAGAGGATTTTATAATATGATTGATATTAATAACGGTAAAAAATTTAGAGCATATATTCCAACTTTTAAACTAACTGCTCCTCAAGCTCTTAACTAAAATCAATTAATTTTTATAAATGAAAAAAAATACTTTTCAAATTCCAGAACGAATTAATGAAGAAACTAAGGATTATTTAAAAGGCTCTCCAGAAAGAAAAACAGTCATTGAAACCTATAATTCAATGTACTCTCAAAAAATAGATATTCCATTATACATTGGAGAAGAAGAAATATATACTGATAAAAGAAAGAATATAACCCCGCCCCATGATCATCAAAAAATAGTGGGAACTTATTCAATATGTAGTCCTTTTCACGTTGAAAATGCAATAAAGTGTGCTTTAGACACCAAAGAAGAATGGACCAATACGCCATGGCAAGAAAGAGCATCAATTTTCTTAAAAGCAGCCGAATTAATTGCTGGACCCTACAGAGCTAAAATTAATGCTGCAACTATGATTGGTCAATCAAAAAGTATTTTTCAGGCAGAAATTGATGCTGCATGTGAATTTGTTGATTTTTTAAAATTCAATATTATTTATATGACCGAAATTTATAATGAGCAGCCAATTACAGTTGGGGACGTTTCAAACAGACTTGAATATCGACCCTTAGAAGGTTTTGTTTATGCTATCACTCCATTTAATTTCACAGCAATTGGTGGAAACTTATGTGCAAGTGCCGCTCTAATGGGTAATGTAATTTTATGGAAACCCAGTGACCATCAGGTCTATTCTGCAAAAGTCATAATGGATGTATTCAATGAAGCTGGACTACCAAAAGGCGTAATAAACATGGTTACAGGTGATCCGGAGATGGTTACAAATATAGCTTTAGAAAATTACAATTTGTCAGGCATCCACTTTACAGGCTCAACTCACGTTTTTAAAGGACTTTGGTCTAAAGTGGGAGCAAATATAAATATGTATAAAGACTATCCTAGAATTGTTGGTGAAACTGGAGGAAAAGATTTTATTGTATCTCACCCCTCAGCAGATTCTTTAGTGGTTTCTACAGCAATTGTAAGAGGGGCTTTTGAATATCAAGGTCAAAAGTGTTCGGCAGCTTCAAGAGTTTATCTTCCGGAATCTAAATCATTAGAAATTTTCGAAAATTTAAAGAGTCAAATTGGTACTATAAAAATGGGGTCACCTATAGATTTTGAAAACTTTATGACAGCTGTAATTCATAAAAACTCTTACAATAAAATTGTTAGCTACATTGAAAAAGCAAAAAATGATACTGATACAATTATTCTAATTGGAGGAGATTATGATGATTCTAAAGGATATTTTATAGCTCCTACCGTTATTATTACAACAAATCCCAAATATGCCACAATGACTGAGGAAATATTTGGTCCAGTAGTAACTATTTATGTTTATCCTGATGAAAAGTGGAAAGAAACTCTTCAATTAGTAGACCAAACATCTGAATATGCTTTAACAGGTGCTTTTATTTCTAATGAAAAAGAAAGTGTAGCATACGCTTTAAAGAATTTAAGGTATAGTGCTGGAAATTTTTATATAAATGATAAACCTTCTGGAGCAGTAGTAGGCCAACAACCATTTGGTGGCTCTAGAGCCTCTGGCACGAATGATAAAGCTGGATCAAAACTAAATTTACTGAGATGGGTTTCTCCTAGATTAATAAAGGAAAATTTCAATCCGCCAACTGATTACCCCTACCCTTACATGGCATAGGCAAATAAACTATTTTTTTTGATTCAAAGAAAATATCATTGAAATAGCTGCTAATATTAAAAGTTTTTACATTTTTCAATTGTTTTAGTTCATTGGTTAGATCACCCCCCTTTAAATATAAAATTCCATTAGCTAATGAATTTTGACTACTTGTTGAAACTTTACCATCAACAATTTTAATAAAATCAGTCATATTGGTAACAGCCCTGCTTATTACAAAATCATATTGCTGATTAACATTCTGAGCTCTAATTTGTTCAGCTACTACATTTTTAAGACCTAGTTCATTAGAAATCGCCTTAACTACTTTAATTTTTTTTCCAATTGAATCAGTTAAATGAAATGAAACCTCAGGAAACATAATTGCCAAAGGAATTCCAGGAAACCCTCCACCCGTACCTACGTCGAGAATTTTAGTTTCTGGTATAAATTCGATAATTTTTGCAATACTTAAAGAATGTAAAACATGTCTAATGTTTAAGTCAGAAATATCTTTTCTTGAAATAACATTTATTTTATTATTCCAACTTTTATACAACCTCATTAAACTTTCGTACTGCTTAATTTGAGAGTCTGTCAAATCAGAAAAATTAGATCTTATTATGTTCAAAACTTTTTTTTATTTTTTCAAAATTACATCAATATTTTTTTCAAAATAAATATCTTTATTATTTAACTTATAATAATAACTAATGACTAATAAACTTTCCATAAGAATTAATAATCTACCTGTTTCAGCAACACTAGAGATGGCTGCAAAAGCAAGAGAATTAAAAGAAAATGGTGTAGATATTATTGGCTTAAGTCTTGGTGAACCTGATTTCAATACACCTGATTTTATTAAAAATGCTGCTATTCAAGCAATTGAAGATAATTATAATTCATACACACCAGTTGATGGTTACTTGGATTTGAAAAAGTCTATTTGTAATAAGTTTCAAAGAGATAATGGATTATATTACAAACCTGATCAAATTGTTGTATCCACTGGAGCTAAACAATCAATAGCAAACACAATCCAGGTTTTAATTAATCCAGGAGATGACGTATTACTGGTAGCTCCTTACTGGGTTAGTTATTCTGCTATTGTCATGTTAGCTGAAGGAAATCCTATTGAAATTAGATCTGATATTTCAACTGATTTTAAAATAACTCCAATACAATTAGAAAATTCAATTACCAAAAAAACAAAAATGGTAATAATTAATTCTCCTAATAATCCAAGTGGATCTGTTTATTCGAAAGAAGAATTTTTAGAGCTTTCCAAAGTCCTTGAAAAATATCCTGAAATTTATATACTTTCTGACGAAATATATGAACATATAAACTATGGAGTCCCTCATTTTAGTTTTGCTAAAATTCCATCAATGTATAATAGAACAATTACAGTCAACGGATTAGCTAAAGCTTTTGCTATGACTGGATGGAGAATTGGATATGTTGGTGCCCCCAACTGGATAGCAAAGGCATGTACCAAAATGCAAGGTCAAATCACTAGTGGGACTAATTGTATAGCTCAAAGAGCTACAATTGCCGCTTTGGATGCATCTGTAAATGAAATTCAATATATGGTTGATGAGTTTAAAGAAAGAAGAAAACTAATAATTGATTTGTTAAGCCAAGTAAAGGGAATAAAATTAAATCAACCTATGGGCGCTTTTTACGTATTTCCTGATATTTCTTATTTTTTTGGTAAAACTATCAAGGGGAAAAAAATTGAGAATGCATCTGATTTTGCAATTTTTCTACTTGAAAAATCACATGTAGCAACAGTTACTGGAGACGCTTTTGGAAGCCCTAATAATATTAGAATTTCCTATGCTGCATCTCAAGAACAGATAAAAAAAGCTATTAATAGGATTAAAAAAGCCATTGAAGGTTAATGATCTTTCCAAAAAAAAGGAGTAAATAAAATTAAAACAGTAAACAATTCTAATCTACCAACTAACATTAAAAAAGAACACCAGTATTTAGCTAAGACTGGTAGACTATCGAAGTTGTTTAAAGGACCTAAAGTTCCTAATGCAGGACCTACATTACCAATTGAAGAGGCAGCTCCTCCAATAGCAGAAATAAAATCCAAACCAAGTAAACTTAAAACTCCTGCTCCAATAATAAATAAAATTAGATATAAAATGAAAAATGCCAATACATGAATGACTATTGGTTTTTCAACTACTGAATTATTATGTCTTAAAGGAATAATTGCGTTTGGATGTAGAGATCTTTTAAACTCTAAAATACCGTTTTTAATTAGAATTAAATGTCGCAAAATTTTAACACCCCCAGATGTAGATCCAGAAGACCCTCCTAAAAACATAATTCCAAAGAAAAACATTGTTATAAAAGGAGTCCATGAAATAAAATCTCCAGTAACAAATCCTGTTGTAGTCGTAATGGCAACAACTTGGAATAGAGCATGTCTGAAGCTACTTTCAAATTTTCCATAGACTTGGGGATGAAAAATATCGGTTTCATTTAAATCGACCGAGATAAATAAAACTGTTGTAACAATAATTGTAAAAACTGATATAAAAGAAACATACCACTTAAACTCTGTATTTTGAATGATTTTTTTAATCTTTCCTGTCAAACCAAAGTATATTAGAATAAAATTAGTTCCAGCTAAAAACATAAAAATTATGATAATATATTGAACAAAAGGCATATTATTCCAATATCCTATACTTTCATTTTTTGAGGAAAAGCCACCAGAAGCAATATTACTCATGGAATTATTAATAGCGTCAAAAAAACTCATTCCAGCAAAATTTAATAGTACAGTTTCTGCAATTGTCAAGCCTACATAAATCATCCAAAGTCTTTTAGCAGTGTCGCTTATTCTAGGATGTATCTTATCACTAGAAATTCCAGTTCCTGGTGCCTCTGCAGAAAAGAGTTGCATACCTCCAATACCAAGTAAAGGAAGAATAGCTATTGCCAATACAATAATTCCCATTCCTCCCAACCAATGCGTCATACTTCTCCAAAAAATAATACTTTTAGGTAAAGCTTCAACATCATTTAAAATTGTTGACCCTGTTGTGGTATAACCTGACATTGTTTCAAAAAGTAAATTAGGAAAATATGTTATTGAATCAGTCAAATAATAAGGAACCATTCCAGAGAAAACCATAGTTAGCCACCCAATAGTAACAATCAAGTAACCATCTCTTTTATTAATTTTTCTTGAGTTATTTTTAAAAAAACTCATTAAAAACAATCCAGATATTATTACAATAGTAGCTGAAAGAGTGATTTCTCTAACTGCTCCATCATCAACTATAAGACTAACTAATGAAGAAATAAGCATTGCTCCTCCGTTAAAAACGAGTAACATACCTATTATATAAAAAATTAACTTTTTATTGAATTTGGTCATAATAAGCTATAAAAACAAGCTTTCTACTTTATTTAAAGCCTCAGGACTTGAACATACCAAAACCCTGTCTCCAAGCTGAATTTCAAAATCTCCAAGAACAATTAATCCCTCGTCATTCCTAATAACTCCCCCAATTATGGCTTCTCTAGGGAAATTAAGATTCACAATTTTTTTATTTAAAACTTTAGAATTTTCACTAACATTAAATTCAACGATTTCAGCATCCATATTATTTAACTTGGCTAACTCTACAATATCTCCTTTCCTAACAAAACGAAAAATATCATTGGCAGCTAAAAGTTTCTTATTTATTAAAGTATCAATTCCTATTGACTGTGATAGATTGAAATAATCCATATTCTCAACTAAGGCAATTGTTTTTTTAATATTTTTAGATTTAGCCATCAAACATGACATTATATTTGTTTCCGAATTTCCAGTTGTAGCTATAAAAGCATCCATATTTTCTAAATTTTCTTCAACTAGTAAATCGACATTTCTTCCATCTACATTAAGCATCATTACATTATTTAATTCCTCAGCTAAATTGTTGGCCTTTTCTTTATCAATTTCTATAATTTTAACATTTAAACCTTCGCTACTAAGATCTCTTGCTAATTTAGAACCAATTCTACCTGCTCCCAATATCATAATATTTTCAATATTTTGTTTCTCGGTTCCTAATAAATCATAAAGTTCTGTTAATCCTTTGTGATTAGTTATAAAATAAACTTGGTCACCGAGATCAAAAACAGTATCACCTCTTGGTATAATTGTGTTATCTGAACCTACTTTTTTTATTGCAATGGGCATAAAGTGAACACCTGGGTATACTGAGGCTGATTCCATTACTGTTTTACCTACAAAAGGGGCATTTTTTTCAAGTTTTACGCCCATCATTTTTAAAATACCATCTTCAAAATCATGACTATTATTAAAAGCAGATTCATGAATTAAAAGCTTAATTTCTTCCGTAGCTAAACTTTCTGGGGAAATTAATTCATCAATTCCTATAGAACTAAAATCAATTTCTTGACTTCCTTCAATAAATTCCGAATTTGAAATTCTAGCAATCGTTCTTTTAGCGCCTAATTGTTTGGCCAAAAAACAAGTAGTAAAGTTAGTTGTCTCTGATGTTGTTAGTGAAACAACCAAATCACAATTCTCAACATTAGCTTCTTTTAAAACTGAAATTGACGCAGAGTTACCTTCGATTGTTTTAATATCAAGTTGATTTTCAGCAATATTCAGGTTTGATTTTTTATTATCAATTAAAGTAATGTCCTGAGACTCAAAAGAGAGCAATTTTGCCAAATGAAATCCAACTTCACCAGCACCTGCTATTATGATTTTCATATATATAGCATTGAATAACAAAGCAAATATACTTGATTTTAAAAAATAGCTACATTTTTTGGTAATAAAAAAAATTTAAGTTCGTTTAGTTAAAGTATTTGTAGATTTGATTTTTAATATGAAAAAATATTGTTCAATTATTTTATTACTAATAATTTGCTTTAATAATTTTAGTCAAAATAAAGGATCAAAAGTAGAGAATCTTCAAAATTTCGATAAAAAAAAACTTCATTTTGGATACTACATTGGTCTAAATCAATATAATTTCAAAATAGATTATAAAGAAAATCCTAATTACACAACACAAGTAGAAGAAGAACTAGGACTTAATATTGGATTAATTGGAGACTTTAGAATTAACGAGTTTTTGAATCTTCGATTTGAACCTGGGTTACATACAAATAAAGGCGCTTTAAAATTTAATGAAAGATCAAATTTTACTCAAAACAGCGATACCCTTAGATCCGTTAAATCAACCTACATACACATACCAATATTACTAAAATTTAGTTCTAAAAGAATTGATAATTATAGGCCTTACTTAATAGGAGGAATTTCTACTTCTTTTAATTTATCAAGTAATGAAAATTCCCCGGAAGACAATAAAAACAATGTTTTTAGATTAAAAAGTAATAACCTATACTATGAATTAGGTTTTGGTATCGATTTTTATTTACAATACTTTAAATTTTCACCGTCAATTAGAGGGCTATTTTCATTAAAAAATGAAATAGTTCCTGACAATGATATAGATAGTCCATGGACAGGGAATATTAAAAAATTTAGTACAAGAGGATTTTTTATTAATCTAACTTTTCACTGATTAAAGTTCTTTTCTTTTAATCTCTCCTAATATAATTGCTACTGAAGAAGCCAGGTTAAGACTTTCAGGTAAATTATTTTTTTGAAATCTTGGAATTGTTACTTTTGAATCAATAAGTTCAATTAATTCATCTGAAATACCTTTAGATTCATTTCCAAAAACTAAAACAGCTTTATTTAAGTTTAAATCATATATCGAACTACCATTTAAAGTTGTTCCAATTCGCAAATGCTTTGAAGATTTTAAAAACCCTTTCAAATTTAAATATTTAATTGAAACTCTTGAAAGAGAACCCATAGAGGCTTGAATTACCTTGGGGTTATAACAATCTACCGAGTCTAAAGAACATATAATTTCATTTACTCCAAACCAATCACATGTTCTAATGATAGTCCCTAAATTTCCAGGATCTCTAATAGATTCTAGTGCGATAATTAAACCATTAACATTAATTGATTGTATTTCTTTTTTCTGAAATAGAGCAAAATGGTCATCAGGATTAGTCAAATAACTTATTTTCTTTAATAACTTATAATCAATTTGAAACTGATTGTTTAAATCGTTAAAATGAGAACAATCAACAGAATAAAGTTTAATAAGCTTATAATTAGAATCAATAAAGTCATTAATAGATTTTATTCCCTCAACAACAAAGCAATTATTTAAATCTCTAAATTTTTTATGTTTTAAATTGTTAATGAATTTTATATCATTTTTGGTAACCATATTTAAAGATGTATTTTTGATAATAATATTTAATTAGTGAAATATAGTTTTACAAAAATACTATTATTTATATTCTTGATTTCATTTTTGAAATCTTGTGTGATTTCAAAAAATATTGAAAATAAAGAAATAGTCCTCAAATCAAGTGAAATTTATATAAACGGTCAATCCATTCCAAAAGACTCTTTAAAACCTTTACTAACTCAAGATAAAAACAATTTTTTTTTAGGGGTCCCATTCTCTGCTTTATTATACGAATCTTCAAAAAAAGAACCTGATACTATTTTTAATAATTGGATAAATAAAAATCCTAAAAGAGAAAAAAGAATCACTAAAATTCTCTCAAAAAAACAGATTTTTCAAATAAAAAAATATATTAAAAATTTCAATGACTGGAAAAAAAGAAATGGAGAGGAGCTTCAAATAATTGATTCAACAAAAACACAAATTTCTATTGAAAATCTAAAGTCCTATTTTAAAAATAATGGATATTTCAAATCGAAAATTTCATCTCGTGTTGAAGTTGATTTAAATAATAAAAATTATGGAAAAGTAATTTATAAAATAGATTTAGGAAGTCAGTATTACTTAGACAGTATTAAGACAAATATTCAATCTCCTTTACTTGACTCTATTTATACACAAAATATTAAAGATTCCTTTCTCAAAAAAAACAGTTCATTTAATACACTAAATTTTGAATCCGAGAGAAATAGGTTAGAAAAGCTATTTAAGAATTCTGGAATATATAATTTTCAAATTAGTTCTATTTCATTTCAAGTTTCAAGAGACACAACTGGGACAGATTTACGGATTCCTGTTCAAATAAATATTGCAGAAAATACATTAAAAAAATACAGAGTTCATCAAATAAGTAAAGTAAATATTTATACAAATAACTTTATTTCACTTTCAGAAAAGGACTTTGAAAATCCTATAACTTTTGAAAATATAAATATTTTTTCAAAAGGAAAATTGAGATATAAACCAAAAAATTTGACAAATTTAATTTCCTTTAAAAAAGGAGACCTTTACAGTGACTTACAAAGGTCAAAAACAATTAAACAATTAAACAATCTGGAAAATTTCCAGTACCCCTCTGTAAGTTATAATTATTATAAAAATTCAAATAATCAACTAGAAGCCAACGTCTTATTAAATCCAAAAAAAAGATTTTCTTTAGGTTTTGGATTTGACATTAAGCATTCTAATATTGAAGACATCGGTATTGCCTTTGAAACTTCTTTCACAAGTAGAAATATTTTTCAGGGAGCAGAGAGATTAGAAATAAGTTCCAGAGGAACAATAGGAAAATCTGGTAATACTACTATCTCAGAATATGGCGTTGATGTTAGATTTAAATTCCCAAGATTATTTCTTCCGAGTAATTTTAAAAAAGTATTACCAATTGAATATAGCCCCACTACTTATCTTGGTTTAGGAACCTCAAAACAAACAAATATTGGATTAGATAGACAAAGTTTTAAATTTGATTTAAATTATGATTGGATAAATCAATATGATAAAAAAATTAATTTAGGATTATTTAATATTGAACTGGTAAACAATAAAAACAGTATTAATTATTTCAATATTTATACCAACTCATTTAATTCTATTAACTCAATTGCATTAAACTCTAACACAAATAGCTCATATTTTGATTCTTACAATAATTTAATAATACCTGGTGGAATTAATTCATTTATTAATGATGTCATTAATAATAATATTCCACTGAACGAAACTGATTTAAATTCTGTAAATTATATAAATGATCGTCGAAATAGACTCACAGCTAATAATTTAATAATAGGATCAAACTTTTCAATTGAATCAAATAACAGAAGAAGTGTTTTTGATGAGGATTTTTCACAATTTAAAATAAAATTAGAATTAGCTGGAACTTTAACAAATTTTTTTGCTAATCAATTTAAAGCCCCCCTTGATGAATATGGAAATAAAAAAATTCTCGGTCTAGCATATTCGCAATACTTTAAGACAGAACTAAATTATATTAAACATTGGACTATTTCATCCAATTCAACATTTGCTTTTAGAGGATATTATGGAATTGCTATACCTTTTGGAAATTCAGACAATGTTCCTTTTTCAAAGTCTTTTTTTTCAGGGGGATCAAATGACAATAGAGCCTGGGAAGTTTATAGATTAGGACCTGGTAGTAGTGGAGCAATAAGTGAATTTAATGAAGCAAATATGAAAATAGCTTTTAATATAGAATATAGATTTGGATTGATAGGTAAACTTGATGGAGCTGTTTTTACTGATTTTGGGAATATATGGAACGTCTTTGATAACACAGAAGATCCTAAACGTACTTTTAATAGCTTCAAAGATTTAAATGAAATAGCGATTGGAAGTGGAATTGGAATAAGATACAATGTTGGCTACTTTGTTTTAAGATTAGATATGGGTTTAAAAACATACAATCCAGCGCTTGATTTAGAAAAGAGATGGTTAACAGATTTTAATCTTAAAAAAGCTGTGTTCAACATCGGACTTAATTATCCTTTTTAAATCAAAATTTCTTATTAATTTAGCCACTTCAAAATAATTAATCATCAAATATGAAAGAAATAAATGCAGGAGTTGCTACAGGAAATGAAGTACAAAAGATTTTCAGTTTAGCAAAAGAAAAAGAATTTGCATTACCTGCGGTTAATGTTATTGGATCAAATTCAATAAACGGAGTTTTAGAGACAGCATCTTCATTAAATGCGCCTGTTATTATTCAATTTTCAAATGGTGGAGCTGTTTTTAATGCTGGAAAAGGATTATCAAATAAAAATCAACATGCTGCAATTCGCGGAGCTATTGCAGGAGCTAAACATGTCCATGAGCTTTCAAAAGCTTATAACGTTCCGGTAATTCTTCATACAGACCATGCTGCAAAAAAACTTCTCCCATGGATTGACGGATTATTAATTGCAAGCGAAAATCATTTTAAATCAACTGGAAAATCACTATTTAGTTCACATATGATTGATCTTTCTGAAGAACCGATTGAAGAAAATATTTCTATTTGTAAAGAATATTTAAAAAGAATGGATAAAATTGGTATGACACTTGAAATAGAATTAGGAATAACCGGAGGAGAAGAAGATGGTGTAGATAATACAGATATTGACGATTCAAAATTATATACTCAACCTGAAGAAGTAGCCTATGCTTATGAAGAACTTTCAAAAGTTAGTAAAAGATTTACAGTCGCTGCTGCTTTTGGAAATGTACATGGAGTTTATAAGCCAGGAAATGTTAAATTAACTCCAAAAATTCTTAAAAATTCACAAGAATATATTTCTAAGAAATTTAACGTTCCAAACAATACAATTGATTTTGTTTTTCATGGAGGGTCCGGGTCATCAGTTGAAGAAATTAGAGAAGCAATTAGTTATGGTGCTATTAAAATGAATATTGATACAGATATGCAATATGCTTTCATGTGTGGAATTAGAGACTACTTTGAATCAAATCATGAATATTTAAAAAATCAAATTGGAAATCCTGACGGTTCAGATATTCCAAACAAGAAATATTATGATCCTCGAGTTTGGTTAAGAAAAGCAGAACTGAGCTTTAAAACTAGATTGACTCAAGCTTTTCATGACCTAAACAATGTAAATACTCTTCAATAAATTAGGTTTCTTATATTTGAATAAATATCCTTAAAAAATGGCTTGGTTTAAAAGAACAATTAAAGGAATTCAGACTGCTACAAAAGAAAAAAAAGATACACCTGAGGGGTTATGGCATAAAACACCAACAGGAAAGATTATAGATACTGATGAGCTTGAGCAAAACTTTTATGTATCTCCTGAAGATGGGTTTCATTTAAGAATTGGAAGTGAAGAATATTTTAAAATACTTTTTGATAGTAGTTACAAAGAACTTGATTCAAAAATATCATCAAAAGATCCTTTAAAATTTTCTGATAATAAATCGTATAAAAAAAGAACCAAAGAAGCAGAAAAGAAAACTGGTTTAAAAGATGCCATAAGAATAGCTGTAGGGAAATCTTTGGGTTTAGAAATTGTTGTAGCTTGCATGGACTTTAGGTATATAGGAGGATCTATGGGTTCAGTTGTGGGAGAAAAAATAACAAGAGCTGTTGATCAAGCAATTACTAAAAAAATTCCTTTGGTAATAATTTCAAAATCAGGCGGAGCTAGAATGATGGAAGGCGCAATTTCGTTAATGCAAATGGCTAAAACATCAGCAAAACTTGCCCAACTTTCAAATTCAAAACTTCCTTATGTTTCACTTTGTACTGATCCAACAACAGGAGGAACAACTGCATCTTTTGCAATGCTTGGTGATATTAATATTTCTGAACCTGGAGCACTAATTGGTTTTGCAGGCCCAAGGGTTGTTAAGGACACCACAGGTAAAGATTTACCAGATGGATTTCAAACATCTGAATTTTTACTTGAACATGGCTTTTTAGATTTTATTACAACAAGAACTCAACTCAAACATAAAATAAATTTATATTTTGATTTAATATTAAATAGGCCTGTTAGGTCTTCAAATATTTAATTACTTCTTTTCAAAATTTAATCCTATATTTGCGCCTCCGATAAATTAATATTGGTTACATAAGAATTATTTACAAAAATATTGGCATGTATTTATCTAAAGAAAACAAAAAAGAAATATTTAAAGAACACGGAAAGTCTGATACAGATACTGGTTCTGCAGAAGGTCAAATAGCTTTATTTACAGCTAGAATCAACCATTTAACTGAACACCTTAAAAACAATCGTAAAGATTTTAATACCGAAAGATCTTTAGTAATGATGGTAGGTAAAAGAAAAAGTCTTTTAAGCTACTTGAAAAGTAAAGATATTAGTCGTTACAGGGAAATTATAAAGAAACTTAATCTGCGTAAATAAATATTTTTTACATAGTTTTTCATTGGTATTCTACTTAAGACACAACAAACCTTAATTAATTAATGAAAAATATGAAAATTAAAACTTATAATGAGTCTATCGATTTAGGAGATGGACGTATAATCACTTTGGAAACTGGAAAGCTTGCTAAACAAGCACATGGTTCAGTAGTGGTTCAAATGGGAAAAGCAATGCTTTTGTGTACTGTTGTTTCCAATTATGAAGCTTCAAATGTAGATTTTTTACCATTAACAGTTGATTACAGAGAAAAATTTGCTGCTGCTGGAAGATATCCAGGCGGATTCTTTAAAAGAGAAGCTAGACCTAGTGATGGAGAAGTATTAACTATGAGATTAGTTGATAGAGTACTAAGACCTTTATTTCCTAAAGATTATCATTCAGAAGTACAGGTTATGATTCAATTAATGTCTCATGACGAAGATGTAATGCCAGACGCTTTAGCAGGTCTTGCTGCTTCTGCTGCAATTCAACTTAGCGACTTTCCTTTTGAATGTGCAATTTCCGAAGCTCGTGTAGCTAGAGTTGATGGTAAATTTATTATCAATCCAAGTAGAACTCAATTAGCAGATGCTGATATAGAAATAATGGTGGGTGCATCAGCTGATTCAGTTATGATGGTTGAGGGAGAGATGGATGAATGTAGTGAAGAAGAAATGGCCGATGCTATAAAATTTGCTCATGAATCTATAAAAATACAAATTGAAGCACAAGAGAGATTAGCCAATGCTGTAGGTAGAAAAGAGGTAAGGGAATATGAATCTAGTGAAGAAAACGAAGATTTAGCAAAACAAATTCATGATGCTAGTTATGAAAAGTGTTATGCAATAGCTAAAAAAGGAACTTCAAAAGCAGAACGTAGTCTGGCTTTTTCAAACTTAAAAGAAGAAGTTAAAGCATCATTTTCAGAAGAAGAAATCGAAGAATACGGAAAATTAATTGGAAAATATTTTAGTAAAGCTCAAAAAGAGGCTATTAGAGAGTTAACATTAAGCGAAGGAGTTAGACTAGATGGTAGAAAAACAGATGAAATAAGAGATATTTGGAGTGAAGTTGACTATTTACCTTCAACTCATGGATCAGCAATTTTTTCGAGAGGAGAAACTCAAGCTCTAGCAACTGTTACATTAGGAACATCTAGAGATGCAAACAAAATTGATATGCCCTCATATGAAGGTGAAGAAACTTTTTATTTACACTATAACTTCCCACCTTTTTGTACAGGAGAAGCAAGACCTCTAAGAGGAACTTCAAGAAGAGAGGTAGGACATGGAAATTTAGCTCAAAGAGGATTAAAAGGAATGATACCTGACGATTGCCCTTACACTGTAAGAGTTGTAAGTGAAGTTCTAACGGTTCTTCTTCAATGGCCACAGTTTGCTCAGGAACAATGGCCCTTATGGATGCCGGTGTTCAATTAACTAGACCTGTTTCAGGTATAGCAATGGGACTAATTTCTGATGGTGACAGGTATGCTGTTTTAAGTGATATTTTAGGTGATGAAGATCATTTGGGTGATATGGACTTTAAAGTTACTGGAACATCAGAAGGAATTACAGCATGTCAAATGGATATTAAGATAAAAGGTCTTTCATATGAGATTTTAGTAAATGCTTTAAAGCAAGCTAGAGACGGAAGACTTCATATTCTAGATAAAATTTCTGAAACTATTGAAAAGCCAAATGCAGATGTAAAATCTCATTCTCCAAAAATGGTAACTAGTAGGATTCCTAACGAATTTATTGGTCCATTTATTGGCCCAGGTGGAAAAGTTATTCAAGAACTACAAAAAGTTACAGGATGTACTATTGTAATTAACGAAGATCCTGAAACAGAGGAGGGTATCGTTGAAATTCTTGGTACTGATCAAGAAGGAATTGATTCTGTACTTTCAAAAATTGAATCTCTACTGTTTAAACCTGAAAAAGGAAATACATATAAAGTAAAAGTTATAAAAATGCTTGATTTTGGGGCTGTTGTTGAATACTTAGATGCTCCAGGTAATGAAGTGCTTTTACATGTTAGTGAAATAGCTTGGGAAAGAACAAATAATGTAAGTGACGTTCTTAAATTGGGTGACGAATTAGAAATAAAATATTTTGGGGTAGATCCAAGAACAAGAAAAGAAAAAGTTTCCAGGAAAGCTTTATTAGAAAAGCCTGAAGGTTATGTAGAAAGACCTCCTAGATCTGATAATAAAGGGAGAGACAATAGAAGGGGAGATAACAGAAATAGAAACAATAGATCTTAAGCCTATTTTTCAACAATTTTTTAAATAATATTAAAATAAATTGTAACCTTTTTATTTTTTTTAACGTATAATAGATTTAACACCTTTAAATGAGACAATTAAAAATAACAAAGCAAGTTACTAATAGGGAAACAGCTTCCTTAGATAAATATTTACAAGAAATTGGAAAGGTTGATTTAATTACTGCTGAAGAAGAAGTTGAATTAGCACAAAAAATTAGAGCCGGAGATGAAAATGCTCTAGATAAACTTACTAAAGCTAATCTTAGATTCGTTGTTTCAGTCGCTAAGCAGTACCAAAATCAAGGTTTAACTCTACCTGACCTTATAAATGAAGGTAATTTAGGGCTAATAAAAGCTGCAAGAAGATTTGATGAAACTAGAGGGTTCAAATTTATATCATATGCTGTTTGGTGGATTCGTCAATCCATTCTTCAAGCATTAGCGGAACAATCTAGAATAGTTAGACTTCCACTTAATAAAATTGGTTCAATAAATAAAATAAATAAAATGTTTGCTTTCTTAGAGCAGGCCAACGAGAGAGTTCCCTCTGCTGAAGAAATTGCAAAAGAATTAGACATGACAATTTCGGATGTCAAAGAATCTATGAAAAATTCTGGAAGACATGTATCTATGGATGCTCCATTAGTTGAGGGTGAAGATTCTAATTTGTATGATGTTTTAAGAAGTGGAGAATCTCCAAATCCGGATAAAAATCTTCTTCATGAATCTTTGAGAACAGAAATTGAAAGAGCTCTTGAAACTTTAACTCCAAGAGAAGCAGATGTTGTTAGACTTTATTTTGGTTTAGGTGAAAAGCACGCTATGACTTTGGAGGAAATTGGAGAAACATTTGATTTAACAAGGGAAAGAGTTAGACAAATCAAAGAAAAAGCTATTCGTAGACTTAAACACACCTCAAGAAGTAAAATATTAAAAACATACTTAGGCTAAGATGAAACTAATAGCACCTTCAATGCTTGCATCTGACTTTGGAAATCTAAAGGATGAGATTTCGATGGTTAATAATAGTAAAGCTGATTGGTTCCATATTGATGTAATGGATGGTGTTTTCGTTCCAAACATATCTTTTGGAACTCCAATAATGAATGTTTTAAAAAAATGCGCGAAAAAACCATTAGATGTACATTTGATGATTGTTAATCCAGATAATTATATAGAAAAATTTGCAGAACTTGGAAGTAGTGTGTTAACAGTTCACGCTGAAGCTTGTACACATTTACATAGGACAGTTCAAAAAATTAAATCCCTTAAAATTAAAGCTGGAGTTGCAATCAATCCTCACACTCCTATTTCATCCCTAGAATCAATTGTGAATGAAATTGATTTAGTTTGTATAATGAGTGTTAATCCCGGTTTTGGAGGGCAATCTTTTATTGAAAATACTTATCAAAAAATAGAAGACCTTAAATCACTAATCGATAAGAAAAACTCTAAAGCCATAATAGAAATAGATGGTGGAGTAACATCTAAAAACGCAAAAAAATTAGTTGATAAAGGAGCCGACGTTCTGGTTGCAGGAAGCTTTGTGTTTAAATCAGATAACCCAACTGAAACGATAAGTACTCTCTCCAATTTAATAAACTAAATTTTAATATATTTTATTTAATTTAAGTACATAAATTAATTTATGTATAATAATTCAATTAATGTTATTGGTTTAATGAGTGGCACATCTTTAGATGGTGTTGACATATGCTTGGTTTCATTTGAAAATTTAGATAATACAAAATATAATATAGTTTTTGCTAAAACATTTGTTTACAGTAAAATTTGGATTAAAAAATTAAAAGAATCTATTTTATTAAATAAAAAAGAACTAAACAAACTAGATATTGAATATGGAAATTTATTAAGTGAGTATGTAAAAAAATTTATAAAAGAATTTTCTATCACAAAAATTGATATAATATCATCTCACGGTCATACAATATTCCATGAGCCTGAAAAAGGAATAACTCTTCAAATAGGAAATGGGAATACGATAAATAAAAATACTAAAATTCAAGTAATATCTGATTTTAGATCTCAAGACATTTCTTACAAGGGACAAGGAGCTCCGTTAGTTCCAATTGGTGACTTAAAACTTTTTCCTAATTATAAGTTCTGTTTAAATCTCGGCGGATTTTCTAATATTTCTATTAAAAATTTTAAAGGAATTAAAGCTTTTGATATCTGTCCAGTCAATACTGTTTTAAATCATTACTCTAAAAAACTAGGATATGAATTTGATAAAAATGGAGTTTTGTCTAATAAAGGGACTTCAAATTTAAATCTTTTAAAAAAACTTAATCAGATGGAATTTTATAATAAATCTGGGCCAAAATCATTAGGAATTGAATTTGTTAATTCAAAAATTTTACCATTAATAGAAAAGTTTAGTTTAAATCCTAACGATATTTTAAGAACATATATAGAACATATTTCAGATCAAATAAACAGATCTGTAAATTATGATACAAAAAATAAAATATTAATAACTGGTGGAGG
>QOPV01000002.1 GCA_003331265.1 Cryomorphaceae bacterium
GTTCAAGGAACTACAAATGGAGTTTCTACTGATTTCGATGGTAATTATTCAATTAATGCTTCCTCAGGGGATACCCTGGTGTTCAGCTTTGTTGGATACTCATCGCAATCTGTTGTTGTGGGATCCTCAACAACGGTAAATGCTCAACTTTCACCTGACAACGCTTTAGAAGAAGTGGTTGTTACTTCTCTAGGTATAAAGAGGAATGTGAAAGCTCTTGGTTACTCATTAACACAGGTTGATGGTACAGAGCTAAGTGCGAACAAATCTACTAATGCTATTAATGCCCTTCAAGGTAAAGTTGCCGGAGTTATGGTAACTGGATCTGCAATGGGTGCCAAAGGCTCAAGTAGAGTAGTAATTAGGGGGTCAAGTTCTTTAACCGGAAACAATCAACCTCTTTATGTCGTTGACGGTATTACTATAAACAATAGTAACCTAGGTGCTTCTGGTGTTTGGGGTGGTGCTGATTATGGTGATGGTATTTCAAGTATCAATCCAGATGAAATAGAATCTGTTTCGGTACTTAAAGGAGGAGCTGCTGCAGCACTTTATGGGTCTAGAGCTTCTAATGGAGTTATTATCATTAACACCAAAACTGGAGCAGGAACAGAAGGAATTGGTGTGGAATTTAATAGTTCTATGCAATTCGATATGTTAAACTTAGACTTAAGAGACACTCAGGAATTATATGGTCAAGGGCGTGATTTTTCTAAGGTTTCTGACGCAATTGATACTTATCAAGCATGGGGTCCAAGAATGGATGGGTCAATGGTTGCACAGTGGGATGGTGTTTCAAGAAAGTATTCTCTTGCACCTAGTGCCTTAGATACTTTTTATCGTACAGGAGAAACATATACTAACACAATTGCTGTTTCAACTGCTAACGAGAATTCAAATACTCGTTTTTCTATGACTAACTTATCTAATACTGATATTGTCCCAAATTCTACTTTAGGTAGAAATTCTTTTGGAATTAATAATTCAAATAAGTTTGGAGAGAATTTTTCTGTTGATATTAATATTAAATATGTTATGGAAGATCAAGAAGGGAATCCTCAATTATCCGATTCACCAGGAAACGGAAACTTTGCTGTTAATTTATTTGCACCAACTATTAATGTTAATGACATGATGGGTGAAGGAGGACTGGGAAGAAATGCAGATTTAACGGAATTTAGAATTAGTGATAACACCTTTTCTCAAAATCCATTTTTTGCTGCTTACAACTACATAAATTCATCAGAAAAAGAAAGATTTATAGGCGCGATCAATGCTAGATGGGATTTAGCTGATTATTTATATGTTAGAGGAAGAGTTGGAGGAGACAGGTATAATCTTTTAAAGCAGAATTCAACACCCTTTGGAACAGCATATCAGCCCAGAGGATCAATGAACGAATCATCTTCAACATTTAAACAATATGATGCAGATGTCTTTTTAGGAACAGATAATTTACAGTTAGCTAGTGATGTTTCTTTGACTGCATTTGTTGGTATTGGAACAACAAACGAAAAATATGAAGCTTATGGGGTTTCTGGTTCTGATTTTATTGTTCCGTTTTTACTTAATGTAAAAAACACTAAAAATCAAGGGAGTAGTTACAGTTTCTGGGAAAAGCAAATAAACTCAGCTTATGGTTCTGCTGAAATTGGGTTTATGGATTATGCTTATTTAACTGTTACTGCTAGAAATGACTGGTTTTCAACTTTATCTTTGAAAAACAAAAAAGCACCTAATAATGATCTGTATACTTCTGCTTCTTTATCGCTTGTGCTTTCAGACGCTTTAGATCTTGGAGATGCAGTTTCTTTCTTAAAACTTAGAGCAGGTTACTCTCAAGTAGCTGGTGGTGCTGATAGCCCATATGCACTTAGTTTATCATATGGTATTTATGGACAAGGTCACTTGGGAGCTTCACTTGGTAATATTAGTGGAGGAACTATTCCAAACTCAGAGATCACTCCATTTGAAAAGAATGAAACAGAGTTCGGAGTGGACTTAAGATTGTTTGATAATAAATTTTCAGTAGATGCTACATACTATGATAACGAAACTCTTGGTGATATTGTAGGAGTTAGTGCATCCGCAACTTCAGGTTATGGAAGTGCTCTTGCAAACCTTGGTAATATTTCTAATAAAGGTTTTGAGTTACTTCTAAAAGGTGAGATAATGAGAACAGATGATTTCGCATGGGAGGCCTCTGTTAATTATACCAATAATACAAGTGAGGTAGTAGCAACAAACGATACTGGAGGAAATATCTCTATGGACGAGCCAAGATCTAGAAACTTGAGAGTTACTCATATTGTAGGTCAAAAATATGGAGCTTTATTTGGATCTTCCTACGTAAGAGACGCTAATGGATCTATAATCCACGAAATGGTTAATGGAATTCCTATTCCTAAAATTGGAGCAAGAAAAATATTAGGATTTGGTGTTGCTCCGACATCCATTGGTTTCGGATCATCTTTTAGATATAAAGACTTCAATGCATCTTTCTTAATTGAAGGAAAATCAGGAGGACAGATTTATTCTGGTACTAATGCTTTCTTAATTAGAAATGGACATCACAAGAAAACAGTTCCTGCTGGTGGTCGTGAATCTGGTTTTACACCAACTGGTGTTATGGAGGATGGAAGTGCGATTACTACTTCAATCCCAGCTGCTCAACAAGAAGATTACTATAGAAGAACCTATAGTATTGCCGAAGAAGCAATACAAGATTCTGATTATATGAGACTTCGTCAATTGAGTATTGGTTACAATATTCCCTCAGATAAGCTGAAGGGAACTGCGATCGAAAAAGCATCGATATCTCTTATTGGAAGAAACTTATTTTTCCTAAGCAATAGCACTGACAACATAGACCCTGAGTCTGCCTACAATTCTGGTAACTCTGCTGGTTTGGAGTGGTTTGGTTTGCCTGTGCCAAGAACTATTGGTCTTAACATAAATCTTAAATTTTAAACTTATATAATTATGAAAAAAATAGTATTAACAATTTTTGCTTTAAGTTTAGTTCTTTCCTCTTGCGATTTCGATAAGGGATTTGAGGAAATGAATGTAAACCCAGCAAAAGCATCGCAACTAGATGTTGCGAATAAGTTTGCCTCTGTGGTGTTACAAACATCAGGTGGTAGATATGAAAACTGGAGAGCCAGTTTGATTTATCAATCAGTAATGATCCAACACTTTTCTTCTACTGCTGGATACTGGTCAGGAGATAGATATTTTAGAAATGATGGATATGCAACATCTCTATGGGATCGTTATTATCCAAGTGCAGTTAAAGAAATTGAGGACATTAGATCTCAATTGACAGAAGAGGGTAATACTGGTTCAGAGATGGGAATGACTCGTATTTTAAGAGTGTTTATTTATTCTAGACTTACAGATCTTCATGGGGACATCCCTTACAGTGAAGCAGGTCAAGGTTATACCAATGGAATTTTAAAACCAAAGTATGACGCTCAAAAAGATATCTATATGGATTTCTTAAAAGAGCTTGAAGAAGCAGTTGCTCAAATAGGAGCATCTACAACAATGGGAAAGTCAGATTTAATTTTCCAAGGAAATACAACTAAGTGGAAAGCTTGGGGAAATTCAATGATGCTTCGAATGGCTTTAAGATTACATAAAGCTGATCCAGCTACATCTAAAGCTTGGGCTGAAAAAGCTGCAGCTGCAGGGGTGATGACCTCAAATGATCACATAGCTATGATTGCTCATACAGATGGACCAGAGGGGATTAACAAAAATGGTCATGGTGAAGTTTTTGATGCAGATGGTAATCCAAGAATGAGTAAAACTTTTGTAGACTGGTTAAAAGACGATCCTAGATTGCCAATATTGGCTGCTAGAAGATCTGATGGAAGTACTAAAATTGCTGATTTAATAGGAATGCCAAATGGAAGTACTGGGGCTACGGTTTCGGACACTTCTATTTATGCAGAACCTAATAGAAGCGTAATTACTAAAAGAGATGTTCCTATGGTTCTTCAAACATATGCTGAAGTAAGATTTATGCTAGCTGAAATGGCTGTTAGAGGTTGGAATGTTGTAGGAGACGCTAAAACTCATTATGAAGCTGGAGTAAAAGCTGCCATGCAAATGTTAAGTGGTATTTATCCAGATGCTGCTGCTATTTCTGACGCGGAAGTTGCTACTTACTTAGCTGCGAAGCCTTACGATGCATCTAAAGGATGGGAAATGATAAGTGAACAATATTGGGCTGCTACTTTATTAAATGAGTACGAAGCATTCTCTAATTGGAGAAGAACTGGTTTCCCAACATTAGTTCCTACAAACGATCCAGGTAATGTTACTGGAGGAACTATTCCAAGAAGGTTAATTTACCCAACTGGTGAAGGGTCTACAAATGCAGAGAATTACAATGCAGCAATTGCAAGACAAGGTCCAAATGACTTTAAAACTAGAGTTTGGTGGGATAAGCAATAAATAATAAATTTTAGTTTTATTATATTTAAGGGGGAATTTAATTCCCCCTTTTTTTTGTTTTTATATGAAAGTAAAGTTTATTGTAGTTCTTCTTTTATTTTTTACAATAGGTAATGCTCAAAAAACCGTATTTGAATTAATAGATCCCGACTCCTCAGGTATACACTTTAATAATTATATTGAAGATAAAAAAGACCATAATATTCTATTATATGCCAATTATTATGGAGGGGCTGGAGTAGGTATTGCAGACTTTAATAACGACGGATTACAAGATATTTATTTGGCAGGGAACCTTGTTGGAGATAAAATATATCGAAATGAAGGTGCTTTAAAATTTATTGACTTGACCCAAGAATCTGGTATAATTGATGACGGCTCTTGGTCATCTGGAGTTTCTATAGCTGATGTGAATAATGATGGGCTTGTAGATATTTATGTTAGTAAAGAGCTATACGATGATAATCCTGGTTTAAGGAAAAATAAACTTTATATCAATATGGGTAATTTCAAATTTATTGAAGCTGCCCAGCAATGGGGTGTAGATGTTTCAGCAAGAACCCGGCATGCTGTTTTTTTTGATTATAATAATGATGGATTATTAGATTTATACCTTTTGAATCAACCTCCAAATCCAGGAAATTATTCCAAGTTTTTTGGAGCAGACTTAACCTTACCTGAATATTCTTTACAGCTTTTTAAAAATACTGGAAATAATAATTTTTTAGATGTTACTAAAGAAGCGGGATTATTTAGAACCGGATTCCCAAATGCAGTTGTTGCATCTGATTTTAATAAAGATGGTTTAACTGATTTATATGTTGCTAACGATTTCAATGCTCCTGACTTTTACTATTTAAATAAAGGAGATGGCTCCTTTTCCTATAACACAGAAATATCATTAAAACATACTTCTTTTTATAGTATGGGTGTTGACTCCTCTGATATTAATAACGATGGCTTTTTGGATGTGATGGTGGCAGATATGACAGCTGAGGATAATTTTAGATTAAAATCGAATATGAGCGCTATGGATCCGTCAACTTTCTGGAAAGTTGTAGAAGACGGAGGCCACTTTCAATACATGTTTAATACTCTCCAAATTAATAACGGTGACGATACTTTTAGTGACGTAGCACAATTCACTAATACTTCTTCTACTGATTGGAGCTGGGCAAACTTGATTGCTGACTTTGATAACGATGGTCACAAGGATATTTACGTTACCAATGGTCTTTTAAGAGATATTAGAAATACGGATGCAGACAAAAAATTAGGTGAATTTGTAATTAATATTGCAGATCAATATGTTAAAAACAATCCCAATGAGGGAGATATTGATTTGTTTGATATTCTCCCTTTGGAAAAAGCCCTTGAAATTGTTCCTAGCGTAAAACTAAAAAATTATTTCTTCAAAAATTATGGGGATTTAAATTTCAAAAATGAAACCCAAAAATGGGGACTTGATCAACCCTCTTTTTCTAACGGAGCTTCATATGCTGATTTAGACAATGATGGTGATCTAGAAATTGTAGTTAATAATGTTAACGAAAAAGCATTTTTGTATAAAAACAATTCAATTGAACAAAAAAATAATTCTTTCTTAAGAGTTTCTTTAAAAGATGATAAAAACAAGACCCTTTTAGGTACTAAAGCAGATATTTATTCAAAGGGAAATCATCAGTTTTTTGAAACTACTAATGTTAGAGGTATTTATTCAACAAGTGAAGATATCATACATTTTGGAACAGGGATAAATGATATAGTAGATAGTTTAATTGTTGAATGGCCTAATGGATCCAAATCAAAATTATTTAACCTTAAATCGAATCAAAAATTAACTTTATTTTCTTCATCTGGTAAAAGATATAATAGCTCAAAGGGATCAAATGATTTTAAAATTTTTGAAGAAGACAGATCAAAAATACAATACACTCATATTGAAAATATATTTGATGACTATAAAAAACAAATTTTACTTCCTCATAAACTTTCACAGTTTGGGCCTGCTGTTGCAGTAGCCGATGTTAATGGAGACAGATTAGAAGATGTATATATTGGTAGTGCCTCAGGAAAGTCATCTAAGTTATATTTACAAACAAAAGAGGGGGGTTTTGTTCTTTCAGGTTCTCAACCTTGGAATTTTCATAAAGCTCTAGAGGACGTTGATGCTGTTTTTTTTGATTCTGATAACGATGGTGATAATGATTTGTATGTAGTTAGTGGAGGAAATGAATTTGCTCCTAATTCTAGTACTTATCTGGATAGATTATATATTAATAACGGTAAAGGTGTTTATAGTTTTAATCGGGATTTATTGCCAAGTAATTACAATTCAGGATCTGTTGTCAGAGTAAATGATTTTGATAATGATGGCGACCAAGATCTTTTTATAGCAAGCAGAATGATTCCTTGGAATTATCCTGAACCAGCTTCAAGCAATTTACTAGTTAACAACAACGGCAAGTTTTCTAATTATTATGATCCTAATTCTAGCTTTAAGGACTTGGGATTAGTTACAGATGGAGTATGGTCAGATTATGATTTAGATGGTGATCAAGATCTTTTTGTAGTTGGAGAATGGATGCCATTGACATTAATTAAAAATGAAAATGGAATCTTTAAAAAACAAAAATTAAATGACAGCTGTGATGAAGTATATGGATGGTGGTATTCTATTGAAGCAGGTGATTTAAATGGTGATGGAACGGAAGATTTGGTTTTAGGAAATTTAGGAGAAAATTATAAATATAAAGCTAGTAAAGAAGAACCTTTTGAAGTTTTTTATGATGATTTTGACGAAAATGGAGTGAAGGATATAGTTCTAGCATATTATAATTATGGAATTCAATTTCCACTTAGAGGGTTTTCGTGTTCTTCACAACAGGTTCCAGAATTAAAAAATAAAATTAAAAAATATGACCTGTTTGCCTCTTTAGACGTTCAGGATGTTTACGGTCAAGTTAATTTAGAAAATGCTCTTAGATTACAAGCTAACTCATTTAAAAGTACCGTCTTGATAAATAAACAGGGTAAGTTTAAAAATCACCCCTTACCTTATCAAGCTCAGTTATCATCTATTAATGATTTTATCATCGATGACTTTAATGAAGATGGAATAAAAGATATTTTAGCTATTGGAAATTTATATAATGCCGAAATAGAAACTACAAGAAACGATGCAGGAAATGGAATACTTTTAATTGGTAATGGTGAAGGGCAATTTGACTCTAAATTAAGAAAAGAAACAGGGTTTTATGCCCCAAGCGATGCAAAAAAAATCATTCCACTATCAATTAATAATCAAAAGGGAGTTTTAGTAGGAAACAACAATGATTTGTTGCAGTATTTTAAAACCAATAAACCTTAGAATATGAATTTTAAAATTCTGATTTGTGTTATATCAATTACTTTATTTAGTTGTGCAACTCCTAAATACGATGTTATAATTGTAGGTGGAGGTGCAAGCGGAATTACTGCTGCTATTCAATCATCAAGGCTTGGTTCCAAAACACTTTTAATTGAAAAAACAGATTGGTTAGGAGGAATGTTAACATCAGCAGGTGTTAGTGCAATGGATGGAAATTATAATATGCCTAGTGGGTTTATTAATGAGTTTAGAGATAGCTTAGTCTCCTATTATGGGTCCTTAGAAAATTTAAAAACAGGGTGGGTCAGCAATATAATGTTTGAACCATTGGTGGGAAATAAAATTTTAAATTCTATTGCACAAAAACAAGATAATTTAGAGATTATTTTTAACTCAAGAGTAAAAAAAATTAATAATAAAAGCCATAATTGGGAGGTAAATTTTGATACAAATAGTAATTCACAAATAGTCACTTCAAAAATTCTTATAGATGCCACAGAGCTTGGAGATTTAATTCCTATGCTTGATATCCCTTACTCTGTAGGAATGGACTCTAAAAGTAAGTTTGGCGAAAAAATAGCTCCATTTAAGTCTAATAATATTATTCAAGATTTAACATATGTTATGATTTTAAAAGATTATGGGAAAGATGTTACTATTAATAAACCTTTAAATTATCAAAGAGAAGAATTTCTTTGTTCTTACGACTCTAATGAATGTTTGAAGTCTGATTTAAAACTTTGGCCTAAAGAAAATTTAATTTCTTACGGAAAACTTCCTAATGGAAAAATCATGATTAATTGGCCAATCAATGGTAATGATTATTATGTTAATTCTATAGAAATGAATGATGATGAAAGAGCGTTTCATTATGAAAAAGCAAAGCAAAAATCTCTTAGATTTTTATATTTTATACAAAATGAATTGAAATACAATAATTTATCTATTGATAAGCAAGAATTCTCAACAGAAGATGGTTTTCCAAAAATACCATACCACAGAGAATCGAGAAGAATTAAAGGAAAAGTCACCTTAAATTTGAATCATATTAAAGCACCATACTCTCACAAGAATTCAATTTATAAAACAGGAATTGCGGTTGGGGACTATCCTGTAGATCACCACCATAATGCTCATCCAAAATATAAAGAATTACCAAAATTAGATTTTTATCCAATACCATCTTACTCTATTCCATTAGGAAGTTTGATCCCGGAAAGTATTAATAATTTTATAGTTATTGAAAAATCTATTTCAGTTTCAAACCTTGTTAATGGAACTACTAGATTGCAGCCAGTTGTAATGCAAATTGGTCAAGCAGCAGCAATTTTATCTTATTTAGCAGTTTCTAGAAATAAGAGTATTGATAAAGTTAGCATTAGAGAGGTCCAATTAGAAATTTTAAAAAACAAAGGATACATTCAGCCCTATGTTGATGTAAATTTTGATCATCCAAATTTTATAAGTTACCAAAAAATAGGAGCTTGCGGTATTTTAAAAGGTAAAGGAATGAATATTGGATGGGAAAATAAAACTTTATTTTACCCAGATAATGATTTAAAAATTGAAGATATAGATTTCACCAATTATATTACTTATATGGAACATCCTTTTCCAAAATCATTAACTATATCAAATGTTTTAGATTGGGCAATTCAGACAAATACTAATAAAAAATTAAATTATAGTTCAGATTTTTTTTGGAAAGAATTAAGTTTAGAAAAAAAAGACTTAAATAGGGCTATTAAAAGAGGGGAGTTTTCTGTAATAATAGACAAATTATTAGATCCCTTTTCTACTTTCAATATTGATTATAGTGGTGAAATAATTACTAATGATTTATAAATTATTAATTTTACTTAAGTGAAAAAAGAAACATTTCTTTTAATTTTAAGGGTGGGCTTTACTCTTATGATCATTGCATACTTTATTAGAATAAAACAAGCAATTAACGATAATAAAAAAGATTCTTTTTCTCAAAATACTCCAATTAATAAGGTTTTAGACTAGGAAGTTTTATATGATAATAAGATTAGCAAAGGATGACGATATTAAAAGAGTTGTTGAAATAGTTAACGCTTGTGCAGATCATATGATTTCAAAAAATATATTTCAGTGGGATGAAAATTATCCAAATAAAGAGATTTTTGAAGAAGATGTTAAAAATGATTGCTTATTTGTTATAGAAAATAATACAAAGGTTTTAGGTTGTATTTGTATTTCTCTCAAAATAGATGATGTTTACAAGAATGTTAACTGGTTAACGGCAAATCACAACAATGTTTATTTGCATAGATTGGCTGTTCATCCAGATTTTCAAGGTAAGGGTTTGGCCCTTAGGCTGATGGACTATGCAGAAGAATTTACTTTAAAAAATGGATATAATTCAATTCGCTTAGATACATTTAGTGGAAACCAAAAAAATAATAAATTTTATACCCTTCAAGGATATACTAAATTGGAAAAAATATTTTACAGAACTCAAAGCGACATGCCTTTCCATTGTTATGAAAAGATTTTATGATTTAATCATGTATTTTTGTGATAAATGGATTAAATATTTAGGAAAGATTATCTTACCAATTATTTAGAATGAAAAAGATAAATAGTTTTATAAATTTTGATATAAAAGAGGGAAAGAAAATATATTTTTCCTCTGATAATCATCTTGGCGCTCCAAATCATGAGGAAAGTTTACTCAGAGAAAAAAGATTTGTACAGTGGCTGGACTCAATTAAAGAAAGTGCTTCAGCAATTTTTTTACTGGGGGATTTATTTGACTTTTGGTTCGAATACAAAAAAGTAGTGCCCAAAGGATTTGTAAGAGTTTTGGGAAAATTAGCTGAGATTTCTGACAAAGGAATTCCTATATATTTCTTTTTAGGAAATCACGATATGTGGATGGATGGTTATTTAGAAAAAGAACTCAATATCCATGTATTTGATAAACCTAAAAGATTTATTATAAATAATAAACATTTTTTAATTGGACATGGAGATGGTCTTGGCCCTGGGGATAAGGGTTTCAAAAGGATGAAAAAAGTTTTTAAAAATTCTTTGTCAAAATTTTTATTTGGATGGATTCACCCTGACATTGGGGTAAGAATTGCACAATATCTTTCTACAAAAAATAAATTACTTTCAGGTGTGAATGATATAGAATTTAAAGGCGAAGAAAATGAGTGGTTAGTGCAATATTGTAAGAAAATTTTAATTAATGAAAAAATTGAGTTTTTTATTTTTGGCCACAGACATCTTCCTTTAGATATTAAAATTTCAGAATCTTCTAAATATATAAATTTAGGAGACTGGATTTCTTACTTTTCATATGCAGTTTTTGATGGGGTTGATCTTGACTTAAAATATTATAAAGACCAGTCATAATTTTTTATGATAGAAAAATCTTACTCTTCATTAGAAAAAACGGTTCTTATTGGTATTATTACCCTTAATCAGTCTAAAAAAGTTTTAGAGGAATATTTAGATGAATTAAGTTTTTTAACTTTTACCGCTGGGGGAAAGGTCATTAAAAGATTTACTCAGAAAATGGATTCACCGGATCCTAAACTTTTTTTAGGAAAAGGTAAAATGGAAGAACTAGCATCTTACATTAAAAAAAAAGATGTCAGTTCGGTAATTTTTGATGATGAATTAACTCCAGCTCAGCAATTAAATATTGAAAAATTTTTGAAGTGTAAGATAATAGATAGAACAGGTCTTATCTTAGATATCTTTGCTCAAAGAGCAAAAACTAGTTATGCAAGGAATCAAGTAGAATTAGCTCAATATCAATATATTTTACCCAGGCTTAAGGGTCTCTGGACTCACTTAGAAAGACAAAAAGGAGGTATAGGAATGAGAGGACCAGGTGAAACTGAAATAGAAACTGACAGAAGAATTGTCAGAAACAAAATAAACTTACTTAAAAATAAATTATTAACTATCGACAAGCAAATGTCAACTCAAAGAGGGAATAGGGGGTCTTTAGTTAGAGTTTCTCTTGTTGGATACACTAATGTTGGAAAATCTACATTAATGAACTCTTTATCAAAAGCAGATGTCTTTGCAGAAGACAAGTTGTTTGCTACTTTAGACACAACTGTTAGGAAAGTTGTTATTAAAAATATGCCTTTTTTACTTACTGACACTGTCGGTTTTATACGAAAATTACCTACGCAATTGATAGATTCTTTTAAAAGCACTTTAACTGAAATTACTGAAGCAGATATGCTAATTCATGTAATAGACATTTCACATCCAAATTATGAAGATCATATAGATTCGGTAAATTTTATATTAGGCGAAATTGATGCTCATGAAAAACCAATATTAATGGTGTTTAATAAAACAGACAAGTATTTTGACAATAAAGAAATAATTGAGGATGTATTTGATATTGAGTATGAAGATAAAAGCTTGAATAAAATAAAATCAATGTTGTTAAAAGAATATAATGACAGATGTTATTTTATTTCTGCTTTAAATAAAAAGGATATCAATGATTTAAAAACAGAATTGTATAAAAAAATAAGAGAAATTCACGTCACAAGATTCCCTTATAATGCTTTTTTATACCCTGATATAAATTGAAGATCAATATTAAGACCAATCCCCAACACTTCTCTAATTTGTAGTCTTTGAATTTCATTATCATCATAAACAAATTGGAAAATGAGATTCGTTGATATGAATTTATTAACCTGCATAGATATGTTTAAAGTGTAATCAAAATCAATATTTTTAGGTTTATCTAAGTAATCAGAATACAGGCTTAATCTATTTTCTAAAGTAACGTTTTCATATATTTCTGTTTTATAAAAAGAACGTACAGAAGCGCCAAGCTCAAATCTACTATTTCCATTCTTTTTTACTCCAAAATAAGATTGATTTTCATTTAAATTCTCTGTAAAAAATCTATTTACTAAAATTAATTTTCCTGTCATTGGGGCAACATTTACCCATAGATTCTGATCTTTTTTCCAATACAGCCCTATACCTAATTGTGTTGTCGCCGGAGAAAAAAATCTAGATTTTTCTGTTCTTATTGAATTGCCATTAGAATCTTTACTAAAACGATATCCTTTTGCAAGTTGAGTTTGAAAATTTATAAAACTGGAGTAACTCCATTTTCCAATTAAGTCATTATTAAATTTTTTTCCTACTACAGAATTGATTTCTATTCTATCGTCAGTTTTTTTTAAAAAATCACTACCACTAATTTTATTTAATCCAAAAGCTATATTTATTTTAGTATCCCAAGCCCAACCGTTATCGTAATAATTTAGATTATAATTACCTTTAATTGTGCCCGAAACACTACTTTGACCACCAGAAGTCCAATTACTAAAACTTGATTGGTTCAATAAAAAAACGGCCTTACCATTCATTTTCCAGGGATAAACGAGGCTAATACTATCATTTTTTGCTTGAGAATATAAAAAAGCAGAAAAAAATATAATAAAAAGGGTAATAATAGACTTCAATAAAAAATTAATTTAAAGATTTTTTGAATATTGGGACAGATGAACAAGCTTCTCCAAACATAATTTTTTTTACTGTAGGCTGAAGTCTGTCTATCAAAAAAGAATAAGAGGCTTTAGGGATGGTTTTACTAGAACACCCTTTAATAATCACAGATTTATTTTTAAAATCTGACAAATCTAAGTCGTAGATTAATTCTCTTACTATCATATGCTCCATTAATTCCAGAGAACCAATGAAATTTTTTATTTCTAGTTCTTTCAAGGATTTTGATATTAACATATAAGCCCAGTCTGGTATAATTGCATCATTAGAGCATTGAATTGAAACAAATTTGCCAAAATACTGATCCCAGTTATGGTTTTTAACTAACTCTCTAAAATCCTTTTCTATTAAAATTAAATCGTTCTTTAACCAGTTTTTTATATCAAATATAATTCTGGGATTATTTGGAACTAAAGAATCAAGATCAATAGTTTTTAAGCTACTTTTGGCTACTTTATTTAGAATTTCCTTTTTCATTTATAAGAATCCTAATTCTAATTTAGCTTCTTCACTCATTAAATCCCTATTCCACGGGGGTTCAAAGGTTAGTTCAACTTTGGCATCCACAACTTCTGGTAAGGATTTTACTTTTTCTTCAACTTCTAATGGCATAGATTCAGCAACAGGGCAATTAGGGGTGGTTAAAGTCATAATAACTTTTACATGACGGTCTTCGTTAACCAACACATCATAAATTAAACCAAGTTCATAGATATCAACTGGAATTTCAGGATCGTAGATTGTTTTAAGTGTTCTTACTATTTTTTCGCCAAGCTCATCTGAGTCCATTTATTTAATTTTATTTATTGCTGTATGCTAATGCGTAATATTTCATTTGTTTAATCATAGAGACTAATCCATTTGCTCTAGTTGGAGAAAGATGTTCTTTTAAACCTATTTGATCAATGTATGATAAGTCAGCACTCAAAACATCTAAAGGCGTTTGATTTGAAAACGCTCTTAGTAGAACTGCAGCAATTCCTTTTGTTATTATTGCTTCACTATCAGCGGAATAAATAATTTTCCCGTTTTTTAGCTCAGCAAAAAGCCAAAGTTTACTTTGGCAACCCTTTATTAAATTAGAATCGATTTTATTTTTTGGATCAATTAATTCAATTGATTTTCCAAGTTCTATCATGTATTCATACTTTTGCATCCAATCTTCAAAAAGAGAAAATTCTTCAATAATTTCATCTTGAATTTTTTTTATTTCCATAAAAAAACAATATTTATCAAAGATACAAATTAGCCTAACATTGAAAGCACTCGATTTAGTGAGTCATAAAGCTTATCAATTTCTTCTTTAGTGTTGTAAAAAGAAAAAGAAACCCTTACAGTTCCTGAAATTCCAAAATGATCCATAACAGGTTGAGCACAATGTTGACCAGTTCTTACTGCTATTCCAAATTTATCTAAAAGTGTACCAATATCATAGGCATGTATTCCTTTTACATTGAAAGAAATTACACTTGTTTTGTCTTTAGATTCCCCATATATTTTGAGTTTAGAGATACTTTTTAATTTTTCTGTAGCATATTTTAAAAGTGAATTTTCATAATTCTCTATTACTTCAAATCCAATATCATTTAAATAATCTAACGCTACTCCAAAAGCAATAGCTCCGCAAACATTTGGGGTTCCAGCTTCAAACTTATGAGGAAGATCTGCATAGGTGGTTTTTTCAAAAGTAACGTCAGAAATCATTTCGCCACCACCCTGATAAGGAGGCATTTTTTTTAACCATTTTTCTTTACCAAACAACATGCCTATTCCTGTGGGTCCACATAATTTATGCGCCGAGGTGGTATAAAAATCAACATTTAGTTTCTGTAAATCTGTTTTAAAGTGAGCGCTGGCTTGTGCCCCATCAACCAAAACTGCTGCACCCAATTTATGAGCTTTGTCAATTATTTTTTTGATTGGATTTACAGTTCCTAATGCATTGGAAACGTGATTAACAAATACAAGCTTTGTTTTATTACTTAGAATGGAATCATAAACCTTCATATCAAGTTCTCCATTTTCATTAATTGGAATGATCTTAATTTTAGCTCCATTTTTTTCTGCCATCATTTGCCAGGGAACAATATTTGAGTGATGTTCTAGCCCAGAGATAATTATCTCGTCATTTTCATTTAATATTTCTAAAAAACCGTTAGCAACTAAATTAATAGAGTGAGTAGTGCCTGATGTTAAAATTACTTCATAAGAATTTTTAACATTAAAATGTTTCTGAATTTTGATTCTAGCATTTTCATATGCATCTGTAGCTTCTTGACTTACTGTATGGACTCCCCTGTGAATATTAGAGTTGTAATTTTTGTAATAATCCGAAATAGAATCAATAACTAAATTTGGTTTTTGAGAAGTAGCAGCATTATCTAAATAAATAAAATTATTGCCATTTACTTTTCTTTTAAGAATTGGAAAATCATTTCTAATTTTAGCTATATCCATCTTCATTTTTATAAATCAAAACCAAGGCTTACTCCTAATTTTTTAGCAATAATTTTTTTTATTTTATGCTTTAATTCAGGAATATTAATACTTTCTAATACATTATTTGCAAAAGCATATGTAAGTAATGCTTTGGCATCAATCTTAGGAATTCCTCTAGCTCTTAAATAAAACAACGCATCTTTATCTAATTGTCCAATAGTACATCCATGAGAACACTTTACGTCATCTGCAAAAATTTCTAATTGAGGTTTAGAGTTCACTGTTGACTTATTATCCAGAAGGATGTTGTTGTTCTGTTGAAAAGCATTTGTTTTTTGAGCTATTTTATCTACAATAATTTTACCGTTAAAAACTCCTGTAGACTTACCAGAGTAAATTCCTTTGTAATCTTGGTGGCTTTCACAGTTTGGATTGGCATGATGTACTAAAGTATGATGATCCACCAATTGATCGCAGTCAATTATGGTAACCCCATTCATCGTGGAATTGATAGCTTTATCTTTTTGATAAAAGTTTAAATTATTTCGAGTTAATTTTCCGCCAAAAGAGAAGGTATGAACTTTTACTTCACTATTTCTTTTTTGAGAGACATAAGTATTGTCAACTAAGCTAGACGTTATTACATCATTTTGAATTTTGTAGTAATCTACGTTAGAGTTTCTTAGAGCAAAGATCTCAGTAACTGAATTAGTGAAAATTGGGTTTACAGTTAAGCTTTGATGACTTTCGATAATTTCTAATTCGGAATTTTCTTCAACTACCACTAAATTCCTTGGCTGAAGGATTAATGCAGCCTCATTTCCAGTTGCGAAATGAATTATCTCAACGGGCTTATCAAGAACTGTGTTTTTTGGAATATGAATATATACTCCCTCTTTTGAAAATGCGGTGTTTAAAGAGGTTAATGAGTCCTCGGGATTAGCAGATTTATTAAAAAACTTATTAATTATTTTAGAATATTTTGTCTTTGTTAATGCAGCTGACATTATACAAATATCTATTCCATCGTGACTAGTTTGAGATAAAAAAGGATCAAAATATCCATCTACAAAAATAATTTTATAAGTTTCTATATTATCTAAAAAATAATCTTGAACTTTTTTAAAATCAATTACATTTTTTTTCTTTGAAAAAACAGTGTAATCTTCTTTTATTATTCTATTTAATGAAGTGTATTTCCAGTTTTCCAGTTTTCTATTAGGAAATCCTAGTCGTTCAAACTTCTTAATAGCATTTGTTCTAATTGAATGGATAGGAGAATTAATATCTATGTCTAATTCAAAAGCTAAAAATGATGATATTAATTTTTCTGTTAATGGCATTTTATTTTTTATTTAATCCAGTCATATCCTTTTTCTTCTAGCTCGTGGGCAAGTTCTTTGCCTCCAGATTTTACTATTTTCCCTTTATTTAAAACATGTACATAGTCAGGAACAATATAATCTAGTAGTCTTTGATAGTGAGTGATAACAATTACTGCATTATCCTTGTTTTTTAATTTGTTGACACCATTTGCCACGACTTTTAAAGCATCAATATCTAACCCTGAATCTGTTTCGTCTAAAATAGCTAGACTGGGCTCTAACATTGCCATTTGAAAAATTTCATTTCTTTTTTTCTCTCCACCAGAGAAGCCTTCGTTTAACGATCTAGATAGAAATTTAGAATCAATTTCTAAAAGAGATGCCTTTTCTCTAATTTTTTTAAGCATTTTGTTAGCTGGCATTTCATCTTCTCCTCTTGCCTTTAAATTTGAATTAATTGAAGTTTTAATGAAATTTGTAACAGAAATTCCTGGGATTTCAATCGGATATTGAAAAGAAAGAAAAATTCCTTTATGCGCTCTTTCTTCAGGGGCTAGTTCTATAATGTTTTCTCCTTTAAACAAAATATCTCCTTTAACAACTTCATAAGATTCGTTACCTGCTACAGCAGCAGAAAGTGTACTTTTTCCCGAACCATTTGGGCCCATTATAGCATGTACTTCTCCGGCTCTAACATCTAAATTAATTCCGTTTAAAATGGCTTTCCCATCAATACTAACATGTAAATTATCTATTGTCAACATATATTATATATTTAATTATCCTACAGAACCCTCTAAGGAGATTTCAAGTAACTTTTGGGCTTCTACTGCAAATTCCATTGGCAGTTTATTTAAGACTTCTTTGCTAAATCCATTTACAATTAATGCAATGGCTTTTTCTGTGTCAATACCTCTTTGGTTGCAATAGAATATTTGATCTTCTCCAATTTTACTTGTGGAGGCCTCGTGCTCTACCATTGCAGTGTTATTTTTTACTTCAATGTAGGGGAAAGTGTGTGCTCCACATTTATTTCCCATCAGCAGAGAGTCACATTGAGAGAAATTCCTAGCGTTTTCTGCCTTGGGATTAACTTGTACCAAACCACGATAACTATTATGAGATTTTCCTGCAGAAATTCCTTTTGATATTATCGTGCTTTTAGTGTTTTTTCCCAAATGAATCATTTTAGTTCCAGTATCAGCTTGTTGATAATTATTAGTGACTGCAATCGAATAGAACTCACCAATACTATTATCTCCTTTTAAAATACAAGATGGATATTTCCATGTAACTGCTGACCCTGTTTCGACTTGGGTCCAGGAAATTTTCGAATTTTCGTGACAAATTCCTCTTTTAGTAACAAAATTATATACCCCCCCTTTTCCATTTTTATTTCCTGGATACCAGTTTTGAACTGTAGAATATTTTATTTCAGCATCATCCAAAGCTATAAGTTCAACAACAGCCGCATGCAATTGGTTCTCATCTCTTGATGGAGCCGTACAGCCTTCTAAATAACTAACATAACTTCCTTTATCTGCAATTACTAAAGTTCTTTCAAACTGACCTGTTCCTGCTTGATTGATTCTGAAGTATGTAGATAATTCCATAGGACATCTTACTCCTTTAGGAATGTAACAAAACGACCCATCAGAAAAAACAGCAGAGTTTAAAGCACTATAAAAGTTATCTTTTCTCGGGATTACACTACCAATGTATTTTTTGACAAGGTCAGGATATTCTCTGATTGCTTCAGAAATCGAACAAAATATAATCCCTTTTTTAGAAAGAGTCTCTCGAAAAGTTGTTGCTACCGATACAGAGTCAACAACAATGTCAACGGCAACTCCAGCTAGTTTTTTTTGTTCACTTACCGAGATACCAAGTTTCTCAAAAGTTTTCAATAATTCAGGATCTACTTCATCAAGACTTTCGTATTTATCTTTAGATTTAGGAGCAGAATAATAAGATATTTCTTGAAAATCAGGCTTAGCATATTTTACATTTGCCCAATTAGGTTCTTTCATCTTCTTCCAATGTCTGTAGGCTGTTAGCCTCCATTCCGTCATCCAATTAGGCTCTTCCTTTCTTTTGGAAATAGCTCTTACAACATTTTCGCTTAATCCCTTAGAAAATGTATCTGCATCAATTTCTGTTACAAAACCATATTCGTATTCTTGTGTCTCTAATTCTTTTTTTAATTCTTCTTCCGTATATGCCATTTATTTTTTTTAAAGTGAGAAACTTTCTCCACATCCACAAGTTCTACTTGCATTAGGGTTATTAAAAACAAATCCCTTACCGTTTAAACCCCCCGAAAACTCTAAAGTTGTACCTATGAGGTATAAAAAACTCTTATTATCAACAATTATCTTAACTTCATTATCTTCATAAACTTTGTCTTCTACACTCATTAAGTTGTCAAATTTTAAATCGTAGGATAGCCCAGAACAACCTCCACTTTTTACGCCAACTCTAACATAATCAGAGGAACTATCAAAACCATCTGCTTTCATTAACTTTTGAACTTCAATTTTAGCTTGATTAGAAACTTTTATCATATTTTTTCAAATATCAAATCTTTTGCAAATATAACTCATTTGTAATTCTTTTCCTTGCAGAGAATTTAAATACTTTGTTTTTTAGAACCATCCTAAATTATCGCTAGTTACAAATAACAACATTTAATATATATTTGAAAAAAATTAAAACTTTTGAGTAAAAAAAATAACAAACCGCAATTCACTAAACTTTCAGAATTAGGTGAGTTTGAGGTTATAAATCATATTACTAAGGATTTCTTAGTTAAGAATCCCTCTACTGTTTATGGAATCGGGGATGATGCTGCAGTCATGGATTTTAAAAATAAGCAAGTTGTAATTTCAAGTGATATGTTGGTTGAAGGAATTCATTTTAATTTAAGCTATGTTCCTCTAAAACATTTGGGTTATAAATCTGTGGTTGCAAACCTATCGGACATATATTCAATGAATGCAATTTGCTCCCAAGTCACAGTTAATATTGCAGTTTCCAATAGGTTTACTTTAGAATCTTTGGAGGAATTATATTTTGGAATTAATGCTGCCTGTAAAAAATACGGAGTTGATTTAGTCGGAGGAGACACGACAAGCTCTAATAAGGGCTTAATAATTAGTATTTCTGCAATAGGAGCCTTAGATTTAAAATCAATAGTGAAAAGATCTGGGGCTAAAAAAAATGATTTAATAGTTGTCAGTGGAGATTTAGGAAGTGCCTATATGGGTCTACAGATTTTAGAGAGAGAAAAAGAAGTTTTTAAAGTTAATCCAGGGAATCAACCGGATTTGTCTAAATATAAGTATTTGATTCAAAGGCAATTAAAGCCAGAAGCTAGAAAAGATATTATTGATTATTTTGAAAGTATTAAATTGATTCCAACTTCAATGATTGATATTAGTGATGGTTTGTCTTCTGAAATAATACATATTTGTAAAAATTCAAAAGTTGGATGTGATCTATATGAAGATAAAATTCCAATGAGTGAAGAGCTAATGTCCAGCTGTGAAGAGTTCAACTTAAATTCAACAACCGTAGCTCTTAGCGGCGGGGAAGATTATGAACTATTATTTACAATTGATCAAAAAGATTTTGAAAAAATAAAAAATAGTCCTGACTTTAGTGTAATTGGTCATATTACAGATCAAAAAAAAGGGATAAATTTAGTAACAAAAGCAAAACAAAAAATCACTATTACCTCTCAAGGCTGGAAATCATTTTGAATTCATTAAAAATTCTATCTCCTCTATCTCAATTGGAATGCTTTCCATTAAATTAATTGGATCCCCATTTTGTTGAACTACGACATCATCTTCAAGTCTAATTCCAAAATTTTCTTTTTGGATGTAGATACCAGGCTCAACGGTGAATACCATATTTTTTGTAATAGGAATATCCAAATCTCCATAATCATGAACGTCTAAACCCAAGTTATGAGATACTCCATGAGTAAAATATTTTTTGAAAGCAGGGTTTTCTTTAGTTTGATTTTGAACATCACTTTTTCTAAGTAGTCCCAACTTTAGTAATTCTGAAGTCATTATTTTACCAACTTCATTGTAGTGTTCTTTCCAAAGTATTCCCGGTTTCAATAATTTGGTTGCTTCATTTTTAACATGTAAAACGGAGTTGTAGACAGATTTTTGTTTTTCAGAAAATCTTCCAGAAACAGGAATAGTCCTTGTCATATCACTTCCATAATTTGCATATTCAGCTCCTACATCTAACAATATAATTTCACCTTCATTACATTGTTTGTTATTTTCAATATAGTGTAATATGTTAGAATTCTTCCCTGAAGCTATAATAGGTTGATAGGCAAATTTTCTTGACCTGTTTTTTAAAAATTCATGTGAAAATTCAGCTTCAATTTCATATTCCCAAACGCCCGGTTTTACAAAATTTAGTACTCTTCTAAACCCTTTTTCAGTTATCTCACAAGCTTTTTTTATAAGTTTAATTTCAATTGGACTTTTTATTGCTCTTAGCCTTTGAAGAATTGGGTTGCTTTTTTCTATATTTTTATTTGGATAATTTTTTTGAACCCAGCGAATAAAACGATCTTCTCTGGTCTCAACAACAACTTTGGCTCTGTAATGTTCATTGGTATTTATATATATATTTTCAACTGAACGAAATATTTTTTTAGTAATTTTTTCTAAATCTTCTAGCCAATGCACCTTTTTAATTCCGGAGATGGTAAAAGCTTTTTTTACACTAAGTTTTTCACCCTCCCAGTGAGTTAGTAATTCGTTGGGTTTTTTTAAAAAAAGAATTTCTTCAGTATCGTTATTGTTTTTTAGCAAAAGCAACACACTTTCCTCTTGATTGATTCCGGACAAATAAAAAATATCTCTGTGCTGTTCGAAAGGAAGAGTTGTATCAGCACTCACCGGGTATAAATCATTTGAATTAAAAAAAGCGACACTTTTAGATTTCATTCTATCTAAAAACTTATTTCGGTTGTTAATAAACAATGACTTATTTATTGGTGGGTATTTCAAATAAATTAGAATTAAAATTCAAAAATAGTATATTTATTATATAAAATTTAACCTTAATGAAAAAGTTACTTAAGTTTTTTGCCTTATTTGTTCCTGTGCTAATTTTTGCTCAATCTAGCACCTCCTCAAATGAGGTTATAAAAGGATTGTCTCTTCAAAATGAATTAATTAAAAATTCAATTGTAAAAAATATTAAATTCGAAAACATAGGCCCAAGTATTATGAGTGGAAGGGTTTCTGACATTGAAGTAAATCCTAAAAACCCAAAAGAATTTTATGTTGCTTACGCTTCTGGTGGATTATGGCATACAACCAATAATGGAAATACATTCGAATCAATTTTTGAAAACGCAAACACTCAAAACATTGGAGATTTTGATGTAGACTGGGTTAATAAAATATTAATTGTAGGTACAGGAGAAAATAATTCTTCTAGATCTTCTTATGCAGGTATAGGAATTTTAAAATCTGTTGATAATGGTACGAATTGGATTAATATTGGTCTGACTGATTCTCATCATATAGGTAAGGTCAAAATTAACCCTAATAATAGTAACGAAATAGTTGTTGGTGTGATTGGACATTTATATTCAAAAAATTCTGAAAGAGGAATTTTTAAAACAAAAGATGGAGGTCAATCATGGAACAAAACTCTTTTTATAGATGATGATACAGGAGTTATTGATCTTGATATAGATTCTGAAAATTTTAATATTCAATTTGCAGCAACCTGGCAAAGGGATCGTTCCCCTTGGAATTTCAATGGGAATGGAAATAAATCAGGTATTTACAAATCTTTGGATGCAGGAGAAAATTGGACTTTAGTATCTAGCAAAGAAAGTGGCTTCCCTAATGATGAAGGGGTAGGTAGAATTGGAGTTTCTGTATATGATGAAAATATTGTATATGCGATTGTTGATAATCAATCTAGAAGACCAAAAGAAAAAAAAATTTTAAAACAAAAAGGAATTGATAAAATGAGTTTTGAGAACATGTCTTTAGAAAAATTTATTAAACTTGATGATGTGGATTTAAATCAGTTTCTAAAAAATAATGGCTTTCCAAAAAAATATGACGCTAAAAAAGTTAAAAAATTAGTTGAGGCCAAAGAAATCTCGCCGATAGATTTGAAGTTTTTTTTGGAAGATGCAAATACTGTAATGTTTGAGACTCCAATAATTGGAGCCGAGGTATACAGAACTGATGATGGAGGGATTAATTGGGTAAAGAAAAACACTAATTATTTAGGCAGCTTATATAATACTTATGGATATTACTTTGGGAGAGTTCATGTTTCGCCAATAAATAAAGATCATATTTACATTTATGGGGTTCCTATTTTAAAATCTAAAGACGGAGGGGTGAGTTACGAATCAATTGACTATGAGAATCTGCATGTAGATCATCATGATTTATGGATAAATCCCAATGATTCCGAACATTTAATTAATGGAAATGATGGAGGGGTTAATATGAGTTATGATGGTGGGAAAAACTGGACTAAACTTAATCAACCAAGTGTTGGACAGTTTTATGCCATTAATGTTGATTATAGTAAGCCATATAATGTTTATGGTGGATTGCAGGATAATGGAGTTTGGATGGCTAAACATAACTCTAAGGAAAGTTTGAGTTGGCATCAAACTGGTCATAACAACTGGAAATCTATTATGGGTGGAGATGGAATGCAAATCCAAATTGACAGAAGGGATTCAAATATAATTTACACTGGGTCTCAGTTTGGAGTTTATTATAGATTAGATAACAATTCAAATAAAAGATACTATATAAAACCTAAGCATGATTTAGGAGAAAAGAAATTAAGATTTAATTGGCAAAGTCCAATACTACTTTCCCCACATAATCAAGATATTCTCTATTTCGGAAGTAATAAGCTACATATCTCTTATAATAAAGGAGATTTATGGTCTTTTAAATCTAAAGATTTAACCAAGGGATTAAAAAAAGGAAATGTCCCTTATGGAACATTGACTGCAATAGATGAATCTATTTTCAAATTTGGCAAAATTGTGGTAGGTTCTGATGATGGATTGATAAATTTAACAAATGATGGGGGAAATTCATGGACTACAATTTCTAAGAACCTCCCTCAGAATTTATGGGTTAGTAGAGTTGTTTTTTCAAAGCATAATAAGGACAGAATATATGCATCGCTAAACGGATATAGATTTGATGATTTTAGACCTTACGTTTATGTCAGTGATGATAACGGTTCTAGTTGGAAATCACTTAGCAGTAATCTACCAATTTCATCAGTAAATGTTATTAAAGAAGACCCTAATTTTCCAAACCTGCTATATATCGGATCCGATAATGGTACATATTTGAGTTTTGATAAGGGAATTAACTGGAATCCTTTTTCGAATGGGTTAAATAAGGTAGCGGTTCATGACTTGGTAATTCAAAATGAAGAAAAAGATTTGCTTATTGGAACACACGGAAGATCCATATACAAAACAGATTTGTCTGTAATTTATAATTACTTAGACAATATAGAAGATAGTAAAGATGGAATAGTATTTAAAGTTGATGATATTTCCTATTGTTCGAGATGCGGGTCAAAAAGAAATAGTTGGGATCCGTATGTTGACCAAAAAATAAAGGTTATGATATTTTCAAAAAAAGAACAACAAAAAAATCTTTCTGTTTCAGAAAATGGAGTAAAGATTCATAATGAAAAAATTTATTTACAAAAAGGATTTCAAGAAATTATATTAGATACCAACTACACAGACCAAGCGATAAATTCTTTACACAAAAAAAATAAAAATAATGAATTAAAAAAAGCTGAAAATGGAAAATATTATTTTAGAAAAGGGAAATTTGTTCTAAAAATTGGCAATTATTCAGAATCATTCCATATTAAATAATTTTTTAATTTTTATTTAAATCGTAACACTTCTTGTGCTAAATTTGTAACACGATAATATAACTTTCTGTTTTCAAATAATGGCCATAAAATTAGATTCATCAATAATACGTAAAGTTGCAATGGCACTTTCGGGGTTATTTCTAATAATTTTTTTAACCCAACATTTTATAATTAATATAAGCTCAGTATTTAGTGAAAAGATATTCAATATGTTATCTCACTTTATGGGAAATAATTTTATTGTACAATTTATTGCTCAACCAATTCTTATTGTGGGGGTGCTTTTTCATTTCATAATGGGTTTTTATTTAGAATGGCAAAACCGTTCTGCCAGATCGGTTAAATACGTGGTATATAAAGGTAGCGCTAACTCCACCTGGATCTCTAGAAACATGATTGTTTCAGGCGCAGTTGTTCTCTCCTTTTTAGTTTTACATTTTTATGATTTTTGGATTCCAGAAATGAAGTATAAGTATTACGATTTTTTAGCTGAGGATCCGAACAGGTATCATGAAGAACTAGTACATAAATTTAATGATCCAATTAAGGTTATTTTGTACTGTATTTCTTTTTTCTTTCTTGCATTACATTTACTTCATGGATTTGCATCATCATTCAAATCTTTAGGTACTGATAGTAGATACTATTATTCAATTGATTTGTTTACAAAAATTTATGCCATTGGAATCCCGTTAGGTTTTTGTTTTATTGCTGTTTTTCATTTAATCACAAATATTGTAACACATTAAATGCGAAATTCAATATGAAAATTATCAATAAATATTATGATTTATTTAAACCAATAAAAAATTACAACAGATCAAATAGTGTATTTTTTGTATTTTTTATGTGTTATTTTATGTGTTATTTAATATTCATTTATATTTTAACATTTACTTTTATATATTTGTAACACTTATAACCATGAACAGAATAACGTATTCTTTAAATTATAGAAAACCAAAGGATGAATATAACCCTAGCGATGAGCTTGTGGTTTGCCTAAGGTATTTTCATAAAAATTCATCCAATGAGAAGGGTAAAATCATAAAGAAAAGTACAGGAATAAAATGTAAATTGTCAGATTGGGATATAGATTGGCACAAGAACTCAGATAGATTTCCAATTAAGGATACCGATAAACTTTTTCTTAAGAAGAATAGGTTATTAAAGGTCAAGGCAAAAGAGTTTAAGCTTTTTATTTCCAATATAGATTCTTCACCTAATAAAGATTCCATTAAGCTTTGTTCAAAAGTTCCTTTAGGACCTATAGCCGATCAGTGGACGAATCATAAAAATAATATTCGTTTAGTTAGTCCAGCCAATAAAAGATTAATTGATGTGATCGTTGTCGGCACTGGTTTAGCTGGAGGCTCCGCCTCTGCTACATTAGCCGAGCTTGGATATAATGTTAAATCTTTTTGTTTTCAAGACTCACCTCGAAGAGCTCACTCTATTGCCGCACAAGGAGGCATTAACGCAGCTAAAAATTATCAGGGTGATGGCGATTCTACTTATCGTTTATTTTATGATACTGTGAAAGGTGGAGATTATAGATCAAGAGAATCTAATGTATACAGGTTAGCAGAGGTCTCTACAAATATTATAGACCAATGTGTTGCTCAAGGAGTTCCATTTGCAAGGGAATATGGTGGTTTGTTAGACAATAGATCTTTTGGGGGAGTTTTAGTTTCACGAACTTTTTATGCCAAAGGTCAAACTGGACAACAACTTTTACTAGGAGCTTATTCCGCTATGAATAGGCAAATTGCACGTGGAAAAATTAAAATGTACAATAGACATGAGATGTTAGATATTGTTAAAATTGACGGTAAGGCCAGAGGGATAATTACTAGAAATTTAATAAATGGTAATATTGAAAGTCATTCTGCACATGCTGTTGTAATTGCTTCTGGAGGTTATGGAAATTTATTTTTTTTATCTACCAATGCTATGGGAAGTAATGTTTCTGCCACCTGGAAAATTCACAAAAAAGGAGCTTTTTTTGCAAATCCGTGTTTTACTCAAATTCACCCAACTTGTATTCCTGTTTCTGGTGATCATCAGTCTAAATTAACCTTAATGTCAGAATCTCTAAGAAATGATGGACGTATTTGGGTTCCTAAAACATTAGAGGATGCAAAGTCTATTAGAGATGGGAAAATCAAACCTACTGACCTTTCAGAGAATCAAAGAGATTATTATTTAGAAAGAAGATATCCAGCTTTTGGAAATCTTGTCCCTAGAGATGTAGCTTCTAGGGCCGCAAAGGAACGTTGTGACTCTGGGTACGGAGTTAATAAAACTGGGGAAGCTGTTTATCTAGATTTTGAGGCAGCTATAATAAGGTATGGGACAGAGAAAGCTCACCTTAAGGGTTTAAACGAAAATGACAAAGAATTAGTAAAAAAATTGGGTAGAGAGGTTATTAAATCAAAATATGGTAATCTTTTTCAGATGTATGAAAAAATTGTAGATGAAAATCCTTATTATACTCCAATGATGATATATCCGGCTGTTCATTATACTATGGGAGGGATATGGGTAGATTATAATTTAATGACAACTATCCCTGGATGTTTTGCTATAGGTGAAGCTAATTTTTCAGATCATGGAGCTAACAGACTTGGAGCATCTGCACTAATGCAAGGCTTAGCTGATGGATATTTTGTTCTTCCATACACTATTGGTGATTATCTGGCTGATGACATTAGGACAGGCCCTATATCAACTGATTTGCCAGAATTTAAGGAAGCAGAGGAATTGGTAATGAAAAAAATAAAAAATTTATTAGGTAATCAGGGTTCAAAAACGGTAGATCATTATCATAAAATCCTCGGGAAAATTATCTGGAATAAGTGTGGAATGTCAAGAAATGAAAAAGAATTAAAAGAAGCTATTGTTGAAATTCAGGAGTTAAGAGATGATTTTTATAAAAATGTATTTGTTCCAGGAAAAAATGAATCATTTAATGAACCTTTAGCAAAGGCCTTAAGAGTTGCAGATTTCTTAGAATTAGGGGAGTTATTTGCCAAAGATGCCCTAGAAAGAACTGAATCATGTGGAGGACATTTTAGAGAAGAATCCCAAACACAAGAGGGAGAAGCTATGAGAGATGATAAAAATTTCACTTTTGTTTCTGCATGGGAATATAAAGGTATTCCAAGTGATGCAAAATTACATAAAGAGCAACTCTTCTATAATAATATCGAATTAAAAACTAGATCATATAAATAATTATGCAATTAACATTAAAAATATGGCGACAAGAAAATGCGGATTCAAAAGGAAAAATTGTTTCTTATGAAATTAGCGATGTATCTCCCGATATGTCTTTTCTAGAAATGATGGATGTCCTTAATGAAGAATTAATGATAAAAGGAATTGATCCTGTAGCCTTCGATCATGATTGTCGAGAAGGAATATGTGGTTCTTGTTCTATGTTTATAAATGGAGAAGCTCATGGACCTGATCGATATGTGACCACTTGTCAGTTGCATATGAGAAAATTTAAAGATGGAGACACTATTTATGTTGAGCCTTTTAGAGCAAAAACTTTTCCAGTTATTAAAGACTTAGTTGTTGATAGAACAGCATTTGACAGAATTCAACATGCAGGAGGTTTTATCTCTGTTAACACATCAGGTAATACTCAAGACGCGAATTCCATCCCAATAGAAAAAGCAAATGCTGATAAAGCATTTGACGCTGCAACATGTATTGGATGTGGAGCTTGTGTGGCCACTTGTAAAAATTCTAGCGCTATGTTATTTGTTTCAGCTAAAGTTTCTCAATTTGCTTTATTACCTCAAGGAGAGGTTGAGGCTACTGATAGGGTAATAAACATGGTTAAGCAAATGGATGAGGAAGGTTTTGGTAATTGTACAAATACAGGAGCTTGTCAAGTAGAATGTCCTAAAGGAATTTCATTAGACAACATAGCAAGAATGAATAGAGAATTGGTGAAAGCGCAATTCAAAAAATAACTTTTAAATCTAAAATTAATTAGCTAAATCATTTTTGCGTTTAAGAATTAAAAATTTATTGTCCATTACATTTCCCATTAAGATAAGATTACCAAAAGTAGCAGCTACAGTAGAACCTGACATATTATTTCCACTTTCCATATAAATTTGTTCTATTTCATAATTTTCCTTGTCAAAATATTTAATTTTTATAATTTCTGATGGGGATATTTTTTTGTTTCCGTTTGCATAAAAATTAAAATGCAATAAACTGGGATGCGCACCAATCCAAAGGTTATTTTCAGAATCAAATTCAATATTATCAACACCTGTATTACAGTTTATGTCTTCGATAAAAGTTAATGAGTTGTCTATGTTTTTTTTATAAACTTTTACTAAAAACTTTCTTACGGAAGCTACAAATACCAAGTTTCTTTTTGAATCAATGTTAATTCCATTTGCAAATGCAATTTCGTTAGCAACTTCAAAAAACCTAATTCCATCAAAACAAATGACATTTGATAGAGATAGACCTAAATAATCTTCTGCCAAACGATTCAATCCCTTTCTATACTTATGATCATTTGTAAAATAAAATTTATTTTCATCAAATAAAACTATATCGTTAGGACTAAATATTAGCTTATGTTTTAATGATTTTTGATGGGTTAGTTTAGTTCCAGTTAATTTAAATATTTCAATAAATTCCCCATCCAAGGTGTGGTTGATTGCTGCTATTATATAATAATTATTTTTTTTAAAAATAGATATTCCATGTGGAGCAAATGGTTTTTTGAAATTATTGGTAAGATGAATTAGTTTGAAATTTTTATTTTTTAAATCTAAAAAATATAATCCTCCCCTTTCTTGTTCAATATTTGGAAAACTCTTTCTTGCGGTTGATGAAATAATTGCAAAACTATCTATGTGGCTAACGGTAATGTCTTCTGCCCCTTTTAATTTAATTTGTTTAAAAATTTCTCCTTCGAATTTATTTTCAATAGTCCTAAAAAATCCAGTGCTCCAAAAAACATTAAAAAGAAATAAAACAATTAAAATTAATCCAGAAAATAATATACTTTTTTTTAAACTTATTTTCATTCTTTAATAAATTTTTATTCAATGCTTAATCTTTCTTCTAAAATCCAATTTGCCCTAACATTAATTTCTTCTTTAACATGATATGTTTTTTCAGGAAATATTCTAGTTAAAAACTTACCAAAATCCCACTTTTTATTTTCATTCTTGTCTATGATCACTTTAATATAATATTTTGCTGGAATTAAATTTTCAAAAACACAAGGTTCGAAAGAAGAATATAATATTTTTTCTCTTAATACTTTTTCATTTGAATCTGTTAGTTGAACAATAATTGGGTAAGATTTTTCATTTTGAATTCTTAGTTTTAAAATGCCATAATCCGATCTGCTTCTCGTGGAAAATTTATAAGATAAGCTGTCATTTGCAGATCCTAAAAAGTCATTTAGTGCATTAGGTAGTAAAGATATATTGTATTCATCATTAGGCAGCATTTCAAAATCAAAAACTACATCAAGATTATTTTTATCAATTTTAGTTTCAAATGGAATAGAAATAGAATCTTTATTTCTAAGAGAAATCAAGTCATTATTTATATTAACAATGGGGATATTACTATATAATTTAAACTTATCATTTAATTGAACATTGCTATTTTCAGAGGGAGTAATGATTAAGGAATCTTTTTCTTTTTCTTTATAATTTAGTGTGTAATAATCTTTTTGGGTATTACTTTTAATGATAAATCGTAGTGAATCATATTTAATATTGCTAAACCAATAATTTAAAGTATCTGTTTCTTTATTTTTAGTAATAATGGATTTAAAGGAATTGGAAAAACTGTCAATAAGTTCAATTTTAATATCATTATAACTTCCTCGATATCCAAAGCCTATTTTATTTTTAGTTTCAATAAAAGGTTTAAAGCTTTTGAACTTCATTTCTTCTTTAAAAATTTCAATATTAAATTCTTCTTTAGTTGGAATTTCTATGAAATCTTTTAAAAAACCTATTTCTTCTAAATCTGGGTCAAATTGGTAATTATTATTAAAATCGTTTAATGCTATTAACAAGTATTTTCCTTTTTTTAGATTACTTATTTCAAAATAAGTACTGTCTAAAGTGCTGCCAATATATGTTGGAAGTGAGTTAAATATTAACGAGTCTGAATAATTTTCATCAATTGGGTAAAGAAGAGTACTAATGAATTTATCAGGATTTCTTTTAAAAGAATGTTTAATATTACCTGATATTTTTAATGAATCAATATAATTGCCAGTAGAAAAAACATATTTAAAAAAAGGTAAAATATTTCCTTCATTATTATCAATGACGCTCTGACCAAAGTTAAAAACGTAGGTTGTATTTCTGGGTAAAGTATCATTGATGTCAATTTGTATATATTTTGATGCTCCCGACTGAGGATAAATAGAATATAAACTTTTATCAATAGGCGGAGATACAACCAATTGTTTTCTAAAATCTTCTAGTTTAATATATTCATCAAAAAATAAACGAATTCTTTTTTCATTGAAATTAATTGAATTTTCCTTAGGGATGGCGTTAATTAAAGTTGGTGGGGTGTCATCTATTGGCCCTCCCTCTGGGATACCTCTTTTAGCACATTGTGTCAAAAAAAGACAAAAACATAAAATAAATATAATTTTAGTTCTATTCATAAACTATTTAGACCTTTCGCAAATTAACAATTATTTTAACCTATTTCTATTAAAATAATATAAATAGAATTTATTAAAATATAACTACTATTTTTGTTGCCATGACATCTGAAGAAAAATTTAAAAAAGTTATTTCACACGCAAAAGAATATGGATTTGTCTTCCAATCGAGTGAAATTTATGATGGTTTAAGTGCGGTTTATGATTATGGACAAAATGGAACTGAGCTTAAAAATAATATTAAAAATTATTGGTGGAAGGCAATTGTCCAGTTAAATGAAAATATTGTTGGGCTAGATTCTTCTATTTTAATGCATCCTACGGTCTGGAAAGCCTCAGGCCACATAGATGCATTTAATGATCCGTTAATTGACAATAAGGACTCAAAAAAAAGATATAGAGCAGATATTTTAATTGAAGATTACATTTCTAAAATTGAAACTAAAATTCAAAAAGAAATATTTAAGGCTGAAAAAAAATTTGGTAATCAATTTGATAGGGATCAATTTTTAAACACTAATAGTAGAGTTATCCAGTATCAAAGTAAGATTAAATCTATTCATTCGGATTTTTCTAAAGCTCTCGAAAATGAAGACTTAATTAGCTTGAAAAAAATAATTGAAGATTTAGAGATAGCATGTCCTATTTCTGGCTCAAAGAACTGGACAGAAATTAAACAGTTTAATTTAATGTTTGGAACAAAATTGGGAGCATCTTCTGAATCCGCCATGGACCTTTATCTTAGGCCTGAAACAGCTCAGGGAATTTTTGTTAATTTTTTAAATGTTCAAAAAACAAGCAGATTAAAAATTCCTTTTGGAATAGCTCAAATAGGCAAGGCATTTCGTAATGAAATTGTTGCCAGACAATTTATTTTTAGAATGAGAGAATTTGAGCAAATGGAAATGCAGTTTTTTATAAAGCCAGGTACACAAAAAGATTGGTATAATAAGTGGAAAGAAGATAGAATGAAATGGCATTTGTCTTTAGGATTGGGTCAAGAAAATTATAGATTTCATGATCATGAAAAACTAGCTCATTATGCTGATGCTGCATGTGATATAGAATTTAATTTCCCTTTTGGATTTAAGGAGTTAGAAGGTATTCACTCAAGAACTGATTTTGATTTATCCAATCACGAAAAGTTTTCTTCAAAAAAATTAAAATATTTTGATTCTCAAAAAAATGAGAGTTTTATTCCATATGTCTTAGAAACTTCTATTGGAGTTGATAGAATGTTTCTTGCGGTTTTTTCTAACTCACTTTGCAATGAAAAATTGGAGAACGGATCGTCTAGGATCGTCTTAAAATTACCAGCTATTTTGGCTCCTTGTAAAGTGGCAATTTTACCACTATTAAAAAAAGATGGATTACCAGAAATAGCTAAAAATCTTCTGGAAAAATTAAAGACAGAATATTCTGTCAGTTACGATGAAAAAGATGCTATTGGAAGAAGGTATAGAAGACAAGATGCACTTGGAACACCATATTGTATAACTATTGATCATCAGTCTAAAGAAGATAGTACTTATACCTTGAGAGAAAGAGACTCAATGAGTCAAGAGAGATTAAGTGAAGATGAAATACTTAAGAAAATAGAATCTAAATTATCTATTAAATCTTGGATGTAAATTATAATGAAAATTTTTTCCTATAACGTAAATGGAATCCGAGCAGCTATTAAAAAAGGATTTATACAATGGTTAGAAAAATATAATCCTGATGTTATATGTCTCCAAGAAATAAAAGCTAATAAGGATCAGTTAGATATAGAGTTATTTAATGAAATAGGTTACAAATATAATTATTGGTTTTCAGCTAATAAAAAAGGATACAGTGGAGTAGCAATACTTTCAAAATATAAACCCTTGAAAATAAATTATGGAACCGGAATTGATCATATGGATTTTGAGGGTAGAAACTTAAGATTAGATTTTGAAAATTTTTCTGTGATGAGTTTATATTTACCCTCAGGAACCAATATTAAAAGATTAGAATATAAATTTAAATACATGCAAGAGTTTTATAATTATGTTATGGAACTTAAAAAAACAGTTCCCAATCTAATAATATGTGGTGATTACAATATATGTCATGAAGCTATTGATATTCATGATCCAGTCAGAAACGCTAAAGTTTCTGGATTTTTGCCTGAGGAGAGACTATGGATTAGTAAATTCATTAATTTAGGATTTGTAGATTCTTACAGGTATTTAAATTCAGAACCTCACCATTACAGTTGGTGGAGCTATAGAGCTAATTCTAGATTAAATAATAAAGGCTGGAGGATAGATTATAATATGGTTAGTGAAACTTTAAAAACTTGTATTGAATCTTCCTATATTTTAGATCAAATTGTTCATTCAGATCATTGCCCTATTGGAGTTGAATTAAAATTTTAATTAATGAAATATACATACCTGCCAAACACCAAAATAAAAGTTAGTAAAATATGTCTTGGCACCATGACTTTTGGAAATCAAAATACTATTGAAGAATCCGAAGAACAAATGGATTATGCTTTAGATAGTGGTGTCAATTTTTTTGATACGGCTGAACTTTATCCAGTTCCTGCAAGTCCAGAAAGGTATGCTGATACGGAAAAGATTATTGGAGCATGGATGAAAAAAAAGTCTAATAGAGACAAAATTATTTTAGCAACTAAAATTGCTGGCCCTGGTGATTATACTAAGCATATTAGAACTACAGGTTTTAGTGAAGAGTCCTTATTTGAGGCAGTTGATGGAAGCCTGAAAAGACTTAAAACTGATTATATTGATTTATATCAACTTCACTGGCCAGAAAGGTTAACGAATACTTTTGGACAAAGAGGATATAAATATATAGAGCATGATAAGTGGGAGAATAATTTTGAAAAAGTTTTACATTCATTAAAAAAATTAATTGATTTAGGTAAAATTAGACATATTGGGCTTTCAAATGAAAATCCTTGGGGCGTAATGAAATTTTTAGAATTATCTAAGAAAAGTTTACCTAAAATGATAACCATACAAAATCCTTATTCCTTATTAAATAGACTTTTTGAAATAGGTAACGCAGAAATATGCATTAAAGAAAACATAGGTCTGCTTGCATATTCTCCTCTCGGATTTGGAGTTTTAAGCGGAAAATATTTAGCAGGAAAAATGCCTAAAAACAGTAGGCTTAAACTTTTTCCAAACTTAAGTAGATTTGCAGGGGAACAATCAATGAATGCTACAGAAATGTATATGAACATTGCAAATAAATCAGGTATTTCTCTTACTCATATTGCTTTGGCTTTTGTTAATAGTCGCCCTTTTGTTACAAGTAATATTATTGGAGCTTCTAAACTCAGCCAATTAAAAGAAAATATTGAGAGTATAAATATTAATTTGAGTGAAGAAATATTTAGAGAAATTGAAAGTGTTCAGACATTAATTCCTAACCCTGCTCCCTAAACAAATTTTTTATTAATTCTTCAATTTTAGAATACTTTAGAATTTTAATTTTCTTGGGAACTTTAGAGATTTTTGTAGCCTCACTTACTATCAAAAATTTAAAACCAAGTTTTTCTGCCTCATTAATTCTTTGATCAATTTTAGAAATGTTTCTAAGCTCACCAGAAAGACCAATTTCTGCAGCAAAACAGACCCCTTTAGGGACAGAAATATTTATATTACTTGATAATATTGCTGCAATTACAGCTAAATCAATAGCTGGATCTTCAATTTTTATCCCCCCAGTTATATTTAAAAAAACATCTTTTGTACCTAAATTAAATCCCGCTTTTTTTTCTAAAACAGCTAATAACATATTAAGTCTTTTGGAATTAAATCCAGTGGTGCTTCTCTGAGGGGTGCCGTAAACCGCGGTGCTAACTAAAGCTTGAATTTCTATCATGATAGGCCTGACCCCCTCAATAGTGGCAGCAATCGCATTTCCACTTAAAGAATTCTTATTATTTGAAATAAGTAATTCACTAGGATTATCTACTTGCCTTAACCCATCATTAAGCATTTCATAAATGCCTATTTCTGCTGTTGAACCAAATCTATTTTTTTTTGATCTTAATATTCTGTAAATATGATTTCTGTCTCCTTCAAAATGTAAAACTACATCTACCATATGTTCTAAAATTTTGGGGCCAGCTATCCCACCATCCTTAGTAATATGTCCAACCATAACTACAGGAAGATTAGTTTTTTTGGCATATTTTAAGAAATGAGATGTAGCTTCTTTTATTTGAGATACACTTCCTGGACTACTATCAATTGAATTAGTTTGTAAAGTTTGAACAGAATCAATTATTATCAATTTAGGTTTAATAGAATTAACTTGGTGAAGAATTTTTTCAACATTTGTTTCATTTAATATAAAACATGATTCAGAATTAGAATTAATTCTATCTGCTCTTCGCTTGATTTGTTGTTGGCTTTCTTCCCCAGAAACATAAAGTACATTTATTTTTAACAAAAGAGAAATTTGTAATAATAGTGTAGATTTTCCTATTCCTGGCTCTCCCCCAATTAATACAAGAGAACCTGGAACAATTCCTCCCCCTAACACCCTATTTAATTCTTCATCTTTTAAATCTAATCTTGGATTATTGGATGTGTCAATTTCATTTACTTTAGTGGGTTTAGATGAAGACTGACTTTCGGATAAGCCTAAAGTGATTTTTTGCGGATTTTGAATGACTTCTTCCACCAAGGTATTCCATTCTTTACAAGAACCGCATTGGCCTAACCATTTAGGATATTTAGTCCCACAATTTTGACAAAAGAAAGCGGTTTTTAAATTAGACATCTACTCAAATATTTTACTTAGAATTTTTATTTAATATAGGCAAAAAAATAAAGGATAAAGAACCTGCAACAACTATCATTAAAGTTTGTGAAGTCCAAACTATCCATCCAAAAGCAAGAGAAGCTTCGTAAGAGACCTCAAATTGATTTAAAATTACAGCAATAGCTAAGGGATAGGCTCCTATTCCTCCATTTGTTAAAGACATCGTAATAGCTCCGCCAATAAAAGCAATAAAAAGAGATTCAATATCTAGATTGGAGGTTTCAGGAATACTAAATTTAACGATGTAAAACATAAAAAAATAAGAACTCCAAATAAAAATTGTGTGAAAGTAGAATTGAAATTTATATTCAATTTTTGATATGGAAAAAACTCCCTTTTTAAGTCCATCAAAAAAAACAAAGAACCTTTTAAATAATTTTTTTTTATAAATGGCTTTAAAAATCAAATAAGAAATCAAAATAAATATTAATAAATAAATAAATAGATTAATATTTAATGAAAATGTTGGTATTATCAATTTAGAAGAAATAGATATGCCAATAAAAATAAAGATTGACAAAATTAAAACATCGATTATTCTTTCTGTAACAATTGTTCCCAAACTTTTTTCAAAGGGAATTTTTTGATAATAATGAATTATACTAGCTCTTAAAATTTCCCCAGACCTAGGAACTCCAAGATTTGATAAAAAACAAGCGAAAATTGACATTGTTGAATTTAAAAAATCGAGTTTATAACCCAATGGATTTAATAAATATTTCCACCTAAAAGCTCTAGATAAATGGCTTAGTATTCCAAAAAAAATAGATAGTAATACAAATTTGTAATCTGCCTTTGAAATGTAATTTAATATATCAGCTCTATTCTCTATCGATGTATTGTTATATGAGTAATAAACAAGAAATAAACCGAATAATAATGGAATTAATTTTTTTAATGAATTCTTATTCATTATTATTTGAGGAAATTATTTTCATTTGGGAAAATTAAAGTTGGATTAAATTTTTCAGCATCAGACACACTCATCCTTGCGTAACTTATAATTATGATTTTATCACCTTTTTGAACTTTTCTTGCTGCTGGCCCATTAAGAGTTACTTCTCCACTATTTTTTCCCCCTTTAATCACATATGTTTCAAGTCTTTCACCATTATTAATATTAACAACTTGAACTTTTTCACCAATTATAATATTTGAAGCGTTTAAAAGATTTTCATCAATAGTAATACTTCCAATATAATTTAAATCACAATTAGTTACTGAAACATTATGAATTTTTGATTTCAACACTTCAATTTCCATGGGGCAAATATAAATTAATTCAATAAAATGTTATCAATTAATCTAACTTCATTTACCCTAACGCAAATAAAAGCCCTGTACTGCTTTTTAGGATTTATTTTTTCATCAATTTGTAGGGTTTCTGCATTAGCTATTTCTAAATATTCTACTTTAAAATTTTTCTTTTTGTTAATATCATTTATTATATTTTTTCTCAAAGATTTTAAGTTAGAATTAATGAAATTGGATTTTAAAAGATTTAAACTTTTATAGATAATGGAAGAGTTGCCTCTATCGATATTTGAAAGAAAATTATTTCTTGAGCTCAATGCTAATCCGTTTTTTTCCCTGACGGTTGGGCAAATTATCATATTAACATTTATATTTTCTAAACATATAAGTTTTTTAATAATTTGAGTCTGTTGATAATCTTTTTCTCCAAAATACACTTTATTAGGTTTAATAAGAGTTAGCAATTTAGACACAATTGTAGCAACTCCGTTAAAATGATTTTTTCTATGTTTTCCCTCTAATTCCACATCAATTTTTTTAAAATCATATTTTTGTAGGGTGGGAGTTTTTCCATAAATTTCTTTTTCATTTGGACTGAAAATTTTAATTTTTTCACAAATGTTCTTAATTAATCCATAATCTTTTTCTAAATTTTTTGGATATCGACTTAAATCATTAGGGTCATTAAATTGGGTTGGATTTATAAAAATACTTACCCAAACGATATCATTTTCTTTATTGGCTTTTTCTATAAGAGACAGGTGTCCATGGTGAAGTGAACCCATTGTGGGTACTAAACCCATAGATCTTTTTGATAAAATAGCTTTATGGACTGTAGACTCTACTTCTTCTTTTTTTAAATATATAGGCATTTAGTATAATTTTAACATTCTATATAAGAGCTATTTTGGATTAAATCTAACATAATTTTTGTAATTTTGCGTTCTGAAATAACTGAGTTTTAAAGAAAGGATTTTATGACTGGAAAAAAAGTACTTTACGTATCCTCGGAAGTTATACCATATCTTCCAAGCAATGATATTTCATCTTTGTCTTATAATCTGCCCAAAATGGTTAATCAAAATGGTGGGCAAACAAGAATTTTTATTCCAAAATATGGAATAATCAATGAAAGGCGTCATCAATTACATGAAGTAATTAGACTTTCAGGAATGAATTTGATAATTGATGATGTTGATATGCCTCTAATTATAAAAGTAGCTTCAATTCCAAAAGAAAGAATGCAGGTTTATTTTATTGACAATGATGAGTATTTTAAAAATAGAGGACTTCATATTAATGATAAGAAAAAACTTTATAAGGATAATGATGAAAGAGCGATTTTTTTTGCTAAAGGAGTTGTGGAGACAATAAAGAAACTTAACTGGTCACCAGATATTATCCATGTTCATGGTTGGATAGCATCATTATTACCTTTGTATTTAAAAGAATACTACAAGGATGAGCCTCTTTTTAATAATTCTAAAGTTGTTGTCTCTGTTTATGGAAATGAAATTAGCGGAAATTTAGATTCAAAAATGGTTAAGAAAATTCAATATGATGAAATAGAAAGTGAAACTTTACAAGTTCTAGAAAAGCCTACTTACTTAGATTTGTACAAGAACGCTATCTTAAATTCTGATGGAGTTGTTATTGCGGGAGAAGAAATGGATGAATCTATTTTAAACCTTACACAAACTCATAATAAACCTACACTGAAATGTGGTTTTAAAGAGGGATTTAAGAAGGAATATCTTGATTTTTATACAACAAAAATCCTCAACTAAATATATTGATGAAATATTATTTGTGCTTATTTGTTATGATTATTGCAACTTCTTGTAATAAAGATTACAACACCATTGGGATAAATTTAATAACTAATAAGCCGTTTAACACTAGTGTAGAGGAGGTTCCAGTTTTTGTTAAGATGAAAAAAATCCCACCATATGTAGTAAATCAAATTCAGACTTTTCAATTAGGAACCTATCAGGATAATATTTATGGTAAAACAGAAGTAACCTATTTGTCACAATTAACATTAGAAGATGTTTCTCCAGTTTTTGGAATTTTCAAACAAGACGATGAAATAAATGGTATGGAGGATAATATTGCTGCAATACCCGAAGAAGAGACATTAAAAGATGTCTTTTTAGATATACCATATTTTACAAATGTTGATGACGATGATAATGATGGAGTAATAAATTTATATGATGTTGACAGTACAGACCCTGAGAGTGATAGTGATGGAGATGGATGGTCTGATCTTTATGAAACTCAAATTGGTCAAAATCCATTAAACCCTGATACTGATGGAGATGGAATTTTAGACCCAGACGATGATGAATCAAAAAACCCCAATGGGGGAGGAACAGTGTATGAATTAGATTCCCTGATGGGAAATTCTAAAGCAAAATTTAAATTAAAGGTAAGCGAGTTAGACTATTATTTAAGAGCATATGACCCAGAATCTAATTTTGAAAAATTTCAAAAATATTATTCAGATAATGACATTCCTTCCAATTTTTCTGGAGCCGTTCTTTTTGATGATGAAATAGAAATTGATTCCAATGAGCTAGTTTTTTATAATGAAGATGATCCCGAAACAACTGAAGAAGATGAATCTGAAACCGTAAAGGAAAGACTAACCCCAAGAATAAGAGTTTCTCTTAACAAAGATTTCTTTCAGAAAAAAATTATAGATAACGAAGGAAAACAGGATTTAATTAATAATGAAAATTTTAAATTATTTATTAAAGGTTTAGTGATTAAAGCTTATGATTTTACAGACCCATTAATGATGATTTTAAATTTCAATGAAGCTGAGATTAGGATGGTTTATGATTATCAAAAATATGATAAAAAAGGAACGCCAGATGATACTTCTGATGATGTGATTGAATCTGAGGAATCACAGTATTTGCTGAAAATGAGTGGATATAAAATAAATTCATTTAAAAATGAGCCCTATCCAGCAGCAATATATAATGCTGTTTATGACACTATTAATAATCCTAAATCAGTGTTTCTTAAGGGAGGTTCAGGAATTATGGCAGAGATTGAATTGTTTAAAAACAATGATGGTATTGATGTTTTAGAAGAAATCAGAGCAAAACAATGGTTGGTCAACGAGGCTAATTTATCACTATATATAGATAAACAAATGCTTTCTTCCAGTGGGGGGATTATTGAGCCTTCTAGGCTCTACCTATATGATATAAAGGGTAAAGCACCATTAATTGATTATTTTATTGACAATTCAAGCGGTCCTAAACAATATGATAATAAAATATATCATGGAGGTTTAATAGAATTAGATGAAGATGAAAACGGGTTAATGTATAAAATTAAAATAAGTGAACATATTAAAAATGTAATTAGAAAAGATTCAACCAATATTAAATTAGGGTTAGTAGTAAGTTCAGATATATCTAACTCAATGAATACTGAAGTTCAGAGCTCCGATTTAATGACTTTTACTCCATCTTCTTCAGCTATCAATCCTTTGGGGACTGTATTGATTGGTCCAAGCCCAAGTGCAGAAAATTACGATAAAAGAATGAGGTTAAATTTATATTACACTGAGATTAACAACGATTAATCTTTACTCTTTTACTCTCCCAACTCCCATTAAGAAGACTTGTTTTCCAAAATTTCAAGCAATTAAATAAAATAGTTCTTTTAGTTTGAGATACAATAGACACAAAAAACAATTCTGTAAACTGAATCATAATCAATATTAAATGATTTAATAATTTATAAGAAGTTTTAGAGTGCTTTTCAAGAAATATGTGAGAAGAAAAAACAACTTCAGATTTTGTTATGATTTTAATTTTAATATTTTTTCTAGAAGATTCACCATGAAAATGTGTACAAATCCAATTATTTAGTAATGATACTTTCAATCCTAATTTAGATCCCCTTTTACATAAATCCATATCTTCATAGTACATCCAGTAATCTTCATCCCAGCCCCCAAGAATATTGAAATCAGTTTTCCTAATAAGAATAAAAGATCCTGAAATCCAATCTGGATGGGCTATTTCTTTAAAATTCATAGATTTATAAGATCCATTTTTTAATCTTATTATAATTCTAATTAATCCTGATAAACTCCAGAAGTTTAAAAACATTCCAAATGAATTGGTGTGTTTTTTGTCATTATCTAATTGTTTAATTCCAATTATTCTATGTTCAGGATTAGTATTACAAAATTCAATTAAGGAATTTAAAGATTGGGATTTGATTACAGTATCGGGATTTAAAAATAGATACCATTTTGATTTGGTATTTGCTGCCCCAATATTACAAGCTTTTGCAAATCCATAATTTTTTGAATTCTCTATCCATTTAACCCATTCATATTTTTGTCTAAATGATAATAATTTTTCATCATTGGAATTATTGTCAACAACAATTACCTCATAACGAATTTCTTTTTGTTTTAAAAGGCTATTCAAACACATGCTTAGCTTATTCCATGATTTATAATTAACTATAATTATGGATAGTTCTTTCATTATAATTTTTTTCTGAGTCTAGCAACGGGACAACCAATCATTTCCCTGTATTTTGCAACTGTTCTTCTTGCAATAGGGTAGCCTTTTTTATTAATTAATTTTGTAAGTTGATCATCAGTTAACGGTTTGGACTTATCCTCATTTTCTATAATAATTTTAAGTTCTTTTTTAATTTCTATAGTAGAAACCTCTACTCCTTGATCATTAGTTATCCCTTCTGAAAAGAATGATTTTATTAGCTTTATTCCATATGGACAGTCTACGTATTTACTATTTGCAACACGAGATATCGTAGAGATATCCATTTTAATTATTTCAGCAATATCTTTTAAAATCATAGGTTTTAGTTTGCTTTCATCACCAGACAAAAAATATTCTTTTTGAAAGCCCATAATTGCCTTCATGGTTAATAATAAAGTTTGATTTCGTTGATTAATTGCATCTATAAACCATTTGGCAGCATCTAACTTTTGTTTAATAAATATTACAGCATCTTTTTGGGACTTGGAAGCTTTAGTTGTCTCCTTGTATCCGGATAACATATTTTTATATTCATTTGATACGTGCAGATCAGGAGCATTTCTTGAATTTAATGTAAGGTTAAGTTTGTTTTCAATTATCTCAACAGTAAAGTCTGGAATTATACTAGAATTAATTTTAGTTGATTCTGAAAATGCAGCACCAGGCTTTGGATTTAATTTTTCAATCTCTTTTATGGCATTTTTTAAATCATCTTCATTAATATTAAGTTTTAAAATAATTTTTTGATAATGTTTTTTTATAAACATATCAAAATTATCTTCAATAATTTTGAGTGCGGTATTTACGTGTATAGTTGGAGTCTTTCTCTTTAATTGTATTGATAGGCATTCTTTTAGATTTCTAGCTCCAACACCTGGTGGGTCAAGTAAATGAATTGTTTTGAGAATTTTTTCTACTGAACCAATATCTGTGTAAAGACCCATTGTAAATGCTAAATCATCTACTATATCAAGCAACTCTCTCCTAATATATCCTGTTTGATCAATACTACCAACTAGGAAATATGCAATTTGAATATCTGATTTGTCAAAAGAAAATGTTTGAAGTTGATTTTTTATAAATTCATTGAAGCTTATACCTGAGACAAATGGAATATTTTTTTGTTCATCGTCTATACTGTGATTATTTGATTTTAACTTATAATCGGGCACATCATCATCACTTAAATAATCCTCTACATTAATTTCATCTTCATTTACGTTTTCATCATTGTAATCTTCAGAATCCTCATTTATACTTTCTTCATTTTCTTTCCCAGCTTCAAGTGCAGGGTTTTCTTCAATTTCTCTAGAAAGTCTTTGTTCGAGTTCTTGAACAGGTAATTGTATTAGTTTCATCAACTGAATTTGTTGAGGAGATAACTTTTGTGATAATTTTAATTGTAAACGTTGATTAAGCATTGAAATTTAATTCAAATAAAAATACGAAAAACACTTTGAAGAAAGTTAAAGACTTAAAATTCTGCACTTTTAGGAGTCCTTGGAAAAGGAATTACATCTCTAATATTAGACATTCCAGTAGCAAACAATATTAATCTTTCTAATCCAAGACCAAATCCACTATGTTTTACTGTTCCGTATTTCCTTAAATCTAAGTACCACCAAAGTTCCTTTTCCTCAATATTTAGATCTTTAATTCTAGATTTTAAAACATCAAGCCTTTCCTCTCTTTGAGAACCTCCAACTATTTCTCCTATACCAGGAAACAAAATATCCATTGCTTTTACAGTTTTTCCATCTTCATTCATTCTCATATAAAAAGCTTTAATTTTTGCTGGGTAATCATAAATTATTACAGGTTTTCTAAAGTGTTTTTCAACTAAAAAACGCTCATGTTCACTTTGAAGATCAACTCCCCATTCTAATATTGGAAACTTAAACTTTTTCTTTTTATTGGGTTTAGAATTTTTTAAAATATCAAATGCTTCAGTGTAAGTAATTTTTTTAAAATCATTATTAATAACAAAATCAAGCCTTTCCAATAAGTTTAATTCGTTTCTTTCGTTTCTTGGTTTAGTTTTATCTTCATCCAAAAGCCTTTTATTTAAATATTCTAAATCTTCTTTACACTCTTCAGTAAGATCTTTTATAACAGATTTAATAAATTCTTCCGCTAATTCCATATTATTTTCTAAGTCATAAAAAGCCATTTCTGGTTCAATCATCCAAAATTCAGCTAAATGTCTAGAAGTATTAGAGTTTTCAGCTCTAAAAGTTGGACCAAATGTATAAACTTTACCAAGGCCCATTGCTAAACTTTCTGCTTCTAGTTGGCCTGAAACAGTTAAATTGGTTTCCTTCCCAAAAAAATCTTGATTGTAATCAATCTCATTTTGTTTATTTAATGAAGATTTATTTATTTCTAATGTAGTAACCTTAAACATTTCGCCTGCTCCTTCAGCATCACTTCCAGTAATAATAGGGGTATTAACATAGAAAAAACCTTTTTCTTTAAAATACTTATGTATTGCAAATGATAGGTTTGATCGAACTCTCATTATGGAACTAAAAGTATTGGTTCTAACTCTTAGGTGAGCATTTTCTCTTAAAAACTCTAATGAATGTTTTTTAGGTTGAATTGGGTAAGAGTTCATGTCACACTCACCTAAAACAATAATTTTATTTACTTTAATTTCTGAGTTTTGTCCTTTTCCCTGACTTTTTACTAGGATTCCCTCAATTTCTAGAGATGCTCCTGTTGTTATTTTTGAAAGTATTTTCGAATCTGTATTTTCAAAATCAACAACACATTGAATATTTTCAGAGCAAGATCCATCATTTAATGAAATAAATCTATTTGCTCTAAATGTTTTCACCCAACCTTCAATACACACTTTTTGAGAATTCGGATTTTTTTTTAGTAAATTTTTTACAGTTAAACTATTCATTTTTTTGAATAAAAATTTGATGTGAAATTATATAAATCAAATATACTGCTATTAAAAACTAAACAGAAAGAATCTCTTTTTCTTTAATAGAATATATTTTATCAATTTGCGCAATATATTTATCAGTTAAAGTTTGAATTTCATTTTCAGATAAAGATTTTTGATCTAAAGAAACCTCACATTTTTTTATATCATTATTAGCCTCTTTTCTAGAGTTTCTTATACTAATTTTAGATTTTTCAATTTCGGATTTTGCAATTTTAACTAATTCTTTTCTTCTTTCCTCTGTAAGTGGAGGAATGGTAATAATAATTGATTCACCATTATTCATAGGGTTAAACCCTAAATTAGCAACCATTATTGCTTTTTCAATTTCTTGTAATTTATCTTTTTCCCAAGGCTGAATTGAAATGGTTTGTGCATCCGGGGTGTTAATATTAGCAATTTGAGATAACGGAGTTAGAGATCCGTAATAATCTAATTTAACACTAGATAACATTGAAGGGTTTGCCTTGCCGGCTCTAATATTTAATAATTCTCTTTCAAGGTGATCAACAGAGTTTCCCATTGACTCTTTACATGCTTCAATAATAAATTCAATTTCTTCCAAATTATTTAATTAACAGTTGTTCCAATCTTATTTCCTTTTACTAGTTTTAAAAGATTACCAGGCTTGTTCATATTAAACACAATAATTGGTAAGTTGTTTTCTTGACTTAAAGTAAAGGCGGTTGAGTCCATTATTTTTAAATTTTTATCAAGTACATTTTGAAATGATATCGAATCAAATTTAATTGCATTTTTATTTTTTTCTGGGTCAGAGTCGTAAATACCATCTACTCTTGTTCCTTTTAAAATAACATCTGCATTAATTTCTATAGCTCTTAAAACAGCTGCAGAATCAGTTGTAAAAAAAGGATTACCAGTTCCTCCTCCAAAAATGACAACACGTTTTTTTTCTAAATGTCTAACAGCTTTCCTTTTGATATAAGGTTCAGCAACAGCTTCAATTTTAATAGCTGTTTGTAATCTTGTTTGAACATTAACCTCCTCTAAAGCACTTTGTAATGCCAATCCGTTAATTACTGTTGCCAACATGCCCATATAATCAGCTTGAACTCTATCCATACCATTACTAGCTGCAGAAACACCTCTAAAAATATTGCCACCTCCTATAACAACAGCAACTTCAAGCTCTTGTTCTATTACAGATTTTATTTCTTTTGCATATTGGGAAATTCTTACTGGATCAATTCCGTATTGTCTTTCTCCAAGTAATGCTTCTCCACTTAGCTTTAATAAAATTCTTTTATAGGACATCTTTGATTATTTGAAAGTAAATATAATCAATGATTTTAGAATTTTTAAAAAAAGAATTATGCAAATACTGAAATATTTAAACTAACGCAACTCTTTTGAATCCAGTAATTTTTAAATCAGAATTATTAGATTTTACATATGCTGCAACGCTTTGCTTGCTATTTTTTATAAAATCTTGGTTAACTAAAGTATTGTCTTTAAAAAATCTTTTAAGCTTGCCCTTGGCTATATTGTCGAGCATAGCTTCTGGCTTACCTTCTTGTCTAAGTTGGTCTTTAGCAATTTCTATTTCTTTGTCAATAGTACTTTGATCTACTCCACTTTCATCTAAAGCAATGGGGTTCATAGCGGCAGCTTGCATAGCTACATTTTTTGCAACATCTTCAATACCTTCAGAAGAAATAGAAAATCCTGAGAGGGTAGCAATTTTATTTCCTGCGTGGATATACTTTCCAACATAAGCAGCAGACAATGTTTCAAAACCTCCAATAACTAATTTCTCTCCAATAACCCCAGTCTGTTGAACTAGTTTTTCAGCTACTGTCATAGAATCAATTTCAGAGTTAAGAAATTCGTCTAAAGAATTATTTTTTAAAGCAATTTCAGCCAATTCATTGGCTAAAGCAACAAAACCATCATTTTTAGCTACAAAATCTGTTTCACAGTTTAGTGAAATAATAACTCCGTTTAAACAGTTTTGGTCAACTTTAGCAATAACAGCGCCTTCAGAGGATTCTCTTTCAGCTCTTTTAGCAGCAACTTTTTGACCTTTTTTTCTTAAAATTTCGATAGCAAGATCAAAGTCTCCGTTAGACTCTACTAATGCATTTTTACAATCCATAATGCCAGCACCAGACATTTTTCTTAGTTTATTTACTTCGGATGCAGTTATTTTTCCCATAACTTAAGCTTCTTTTTTAGTTGTGATTTTTTTTCTAACTCTTTTCTTCTTTTCATCTCCTTTTACTTCTTGCTTAACTTCATCTTCTTTTTTCACTGATTCTTTACTATCCTCTTCCTGACTAGCCTCTTTCTCTTTAATTAGTTCTACAGCATCTTTCTCTTTTTTTCTTTCAGACAATCCACTATTTATAGCCTCTGAAACATGAGAAAGTATTAAATCAATAGATTTTGATGCGTCATCATTGGAGGGGATAGCATAATCTACTTCTCTAGGATCACAATTTGTATCAACCATTGCAAAAATTGGAATATTTAATTTTTGAGCTTCTCTAACAGCAATATGCTCTCTCCTAATATCAACTACAAATAGTGCTCCAGGGAGACGTGTCATTTCTGTGATGGATCCAAGATTTTTTTCAAGTTTTGCTCTTAGTCTATCTATTTGTAATTTTTCTTTTTTTGAAAGAGTTTCAAATGTTCCATCTTGTTTTGTTCTATCAATTGAAGACATTTTTTTTACAGCTTTTCTTATAGTAACGAAATTTGTTAACATTCCACCAGGCCATCTTTCGGTTATATATGGCATTTTAACATCTGAGGCAGCTTTAGCTACTATTTCTTTAGCTTGTTTTTTAGTTGCAACAAAAAGAATTTTTCTACCAGACAAGGCAATTTTGTTAAGGGCTTGCGCACATTCTTCAATTTTGGAAGCAGTTTTGTATAGGTTTATAATATGAATTCCATTTTTCTCCATAAAAATGTAAGGAGCCATATTTGGATTCCATTTTCTTGTAAGGTGTCCAAAGTGAACACCAGCCTCTAGTAGAGGTTTAATTTCAATTTTTGTCATTTTTTTTAGTTTACGTTCCGTATGATTAGCAATAAATAGTTGATTTTATTTATTTAGATGCTAAACTAATTTTCGCAATGCGAAATACGACAACAGGTTATTTCAATATTAATATGAACTTAAATTCTTTAAAAGAAAAATATGATTATCTTTTTGAGAATTGGAATTTTTTTCTTGCTTTCTTTTGACCAAACTTTTTTCTTTCAACCATCCTTGGGTCACGTGTTAATAATCCTTCTTTTTTCAACACAGGTCGATATTCTTCGTCAACTTCACATAAAGCTCTAGAAATAGCTAATCTAATAGATTCTGCTTGACCATTAACACCCCCACCATAAACATTTACTTTGATATTGTATGTTGTAAGATTATCTGTTAACTCTAATGGCTTTTTAATTTTTGATTGTAACGTAGCAGTTGGAAAATATTCTTCAAGAGCTTTTCCGTTTACGGTGTGTTTTTGATCACCCTTAGACATGTAAATTCTTGCAACAGATGTTTTTCTTCTTCCTATTTTGTGAATTACTTCCATAAATTATTTTAATTCATTTAAATTAATCAAAACTGGATTTTGACCTTCATGTTTGTGGTTTTCACCTACATAAACTTTTAAATTCCTAAAAAGTTCAGCTCCTAATTTATTTTTCGGAAGCATTCCTTTAACAGATTTTTCAACAAGCCTTGATGGGTCTTTATCATATAGTTCTTTCGCAGTTAAAGATCTTTGACCGCCAGGATAGCCAGTGTATCTAATGTATTCTTTTGATTCCCATTTATTTCCAGAAAGAGTTATTTTTTCAGCATTTACAACAATCACATTGTCTCCACAATCAACGTGAGGAGTGAAGCTAGGCTTGTGTTTTCCCCTCAAAAGTTTGGCAATTTTCGAGCACATTCTTCCTAAAGTTTGCCCAGAAGCGTCAACAAGAACCCATTTTTTGTCAACAGTATTCTTGTTAGCTGATATAGTTTTATATGTTAAAGAATCCAAAATATTAATTTTTCTTAAAGGAATTTAATTATAACCCTTTTATTGGCCTGCAAATCTACAATAATAAATGATATCTGCAAACGAACAATTAATAAAAAATCAATGAGCTTCATACCAGTTATCACCTAAACCAATATCAACAGCCAAAGGGACATTTAAGCTGAAAGCAGACTCCATTTCTTGTTTTATTAATTTTTTCATTTTTTTTAGTTCTGGTTTATAGATTTCAAAAATTAATTCATCATGAACTTGAACTAGCATTTGAGACCTAAAGGCATTTAGCTTAATCTGATTACTAATATTGACCATTGCAATTTTAATAATATCTGCAGCACTACCCTGTATCGGAGCGTTTACAGCATTTCTTTCAGCTCCTCCTCTTACAATTTGATTTCTTGAATTGATATCCTTCAAATATCTTTTTCTTCCTAATATTGTTTTTACATATCCGTTTTCTCTTGCAAAATTTATTTGATTAGAAATATAATTTTTGAGCTCAGGATAAGCAATGAAATAGGATTCTATTAAGTTTTTTGATTCAGATCTACTTAAATTAGTTTGATTACTTAAACCAAATGCAGAAACCCCATAAATTATGCCAAAATTAACAGTTTTTGCATTACTTCGTTGTTCTCTAGAAACATTATTTATGTCTACATTAAAAACTTTAGAAGCAGTCGACGCATGAATATCTTCATTATTATTAAAAGCGAAAATCATATTAGAATCTTTACTTAATGATGCTATAACTCTTAATTCAATTTGAGAATAGTCAGCAGCAAGCATTATAAAATCATTGTTTTCACATATGAATGCTTTTCTTATTTCACGTCCTTTATTAGATCTGATTGGAATATTTTGAAGATTGGGATTATTACTGCTTAATCTTCCAGTTGATGCTACTGCCTGATTAAAAACAGTATGTATTCTTTTACTTTCAATATTGATTTGTTTTGGTAATGCATCTACATATGTGTTGATTAGTTTTTGTAATGATCGCCATTTTAATACTTCTCTAATTATTTCATGCTCTTTTGAAAGATTAGACAGGACTTCTTCAGATGTTGAATATTGTCCAGTTTTAGTCTTTTTTGGGTTGTCGATTAGCCTTAGTTTTTCAAATAATACTTCCCCTAATTGCTTTGGAGATGCGAGATTAAATTCCTCATTTGAAAGATCAAAAATATTTTTTTCAATTAAACTTAATTCTTCTGTATAATTTACAGATAGATCATGTAAAAATTTTAAATTAATTTTTATACCATTAAATTCCATTTGTGCAAGTACTTTTAGAAGAGGCATTTCTAATTTTTTAAATAAGCCGACAAGTTCACCTCTAACCAAGTCATTCATTAAATATTCAACCAGCTGAAAATTTAAATCACTTTTTTCCATTGATAATTCAATAGGATTTTCTATTTCTCCGCTTTTATTAAATTCTGTTCTATAATTTAAATATGTTTCGCATAAAACATTAAAATCATGACCTATATCTGGGTTTATAAGGTAATGAGCAATTTTTGTATCAAAACAAATACTATTTATATCAATATTAAATCGAAATAAAAATTTTAATATTTTTTTTAAATCATAACCAATAATTGTAACATTACTTTTTTCAAATATTTTTTTTAAATATTCAATACGATTAGATTGTTCATCAATTTGTATGTAATAGCTTTTGTCATTATCCCAAGTGAATGAAACACCAAATTTATTTTTTTTTAAGTCGGAGTTAACCAAAGCAATTGAAAGAAATTTTTGATTTAAAATTTTATTAAAAAGTAAATTACAACCCAAGTCGCCATTAATTATTTGATAAAAACGCCCTGATTTAGATTTAAATAAGTCCTCTTTTTTGGAGTCTACATTTGATTCGCCTGGTGAATTAAATAAATCATATTGAACTTCATTTAAAGTATTTGTCTCCAACTTAATCTCCTGCTTTAAAGAAAAAATTTTCATGAAATTCTCTGTCATTCTTTTAAATTCAAGTTCTCCAAATATTTCTTTTATTTTATTAATGTCTGGATCTTGAAACTTGAAATTTTCTAAATTGTAATCGATAGGAACATCTAACATTATGGTGGCTAACTTTTTTGAAAGCAATCCTTTGTCTTTGTTTAACTCAATTTTTTCTCTCAGTTTACCTTTAATTTTATCTGTATTTTCTAATAGTTTTTCCATTGAACCGTATTCTGCAAGGAATTTTTTGGCAGTTTTTTCCCCTACGCCAGGAAGTCCCGGAATATTGTCAACAGAATCTCCCATCATGCCTAGAAAATCAATCACTTGTAGTGGATCTGTAATTTCAAATTTTTTTTGAACCTCATCAACTCCCCAAATTTCAATTCCATTTCCCATTCTTGCAGGTCTGTACATAAATATATTTTCTGAAACTAATTGTGCGAAATCTTTGTCAGGAGTAACCATAAAAACCTCGTAATTGTTTTGCTCAGCATTTTTAGCAACCGTTCCAATTATATCATCTGCTTCGTATCCACTTTTAACTAATATAGGTATTTGCATAGCTTTTAAAATCGCTTGAATATATGGAACTGCAATTTTAATAGCATCTGGAGTTTCATTTCGATTAGCCTTATATTCTTCAAAAATTTCTAATCTGTCACTAGAGCCCCCCTTATCAAACGCTACTGCCAAATTTTCTGGTGACTCTCTTTTAATCAGGTCAAGAAGAGAATTCATGAATCCCATTATAGCGCTAGTATCCATTCCCTTGGAATTTATCCTAGGATTTTTAATGAAGGCGTAATAGCCTCTAAAAATTAAAGCATAAGCATCAATTAAAAATAGTTTCTTTTTTACCTGCATTTAAATTTTTTACATTTGAAAGCTAATTTAAAAAATATAGCATTGAGATGGACATTTCTTATAATAGTATTTTTAGTAGTTGAAATATACGCATTCCAAGCATTTAAAACTGTTTTTAAGAATAATTGGACTCTTAAAATTTATTTAGCTTTTAATGCTTTGATTATTTGCAATTTAATTTACAGGTTAATCGTAATTAATAATAATTCTTTAGACTTTTCCGATGTTTTTTATAACTATCTTTCAATTCCATTTGCTATTGTATTTACATTATTTGGATTTAAGTTAATAATTAGTTCATTTCTATTTATTGAGGACTCTTCTAGGCTTTTCATTTTTTTTTATAAGTCCTTTTTTTCAGCAACTGAATCAAATAGTTTTTTTGTTCAAAGAAGAAACTTTATAAGTAAAATTTCCATTTTGGCTGCTGCTCTACCTATTCCTTTCGTTTTACATGGAATTTTTAAAGGAAGACATAATTATCGAGTCATAAATTATGAATTAGAGTTTGATGATTTACCAGAAAAGTTTGATGGTTATAAGCTTACTCATATTTCAGATATACATAGTGGAAGTCTTCAAGAAATCAACAAAGTGGAATATGCTGTAGATTTAATTAATAAGCAAAATTCAGACCTAGTTCTTTTCACTGGAGATTTTGTCAATAATAAAGCAAATGAATTAAATAAATGGAAAAGGGTTTTTTCTAAAATTGAATCTCGAGATGGAAAGTATTCTGTACTTGGAAATCACGATTATGGAGATTATGTATCTTGGAAATATAAGGGAGAGAAAAAGAAAAACTTTTTAGATCTTTTAAGTATTCAAGCTGAAATGGGCTTCAAGTTATTGTTAAATGAAAATATAAAAATAGGTTCAGAAAGTCAGAGCATCAGTTTAGTTGGTGTAGAAAATTGGGGTAAAGGTGGTTTTAAAAAAAAGGGAGATATTGACAAAGCCTGTGAGGGCTTAACTAAAAATGATTTTAAAATAGTTATGAGTCATGATCCTTCTCATTGGGATAAAATATTGAAGAATCATAACACTCGTTTTCACTTAACCTTAAGCGGGCATACCCACGGAATGCAATTTGGAATTGAAATACCGGGGCTGATAAAATGGAGCCCAGTAAAATGGGTTTATAAATATTGGGCTGGATTGTATCATGAAAAAAATCAATTCCTTAATGTTAATAGGGGTTTTGGTGTTTTGGGGTTTCCGGGAAGAGTTGGAGTTTGGCCAGAAATTTCTGTAATAACACTTAAAAAAGTATAGATTTTTAAAAAATGTTACTTTTGTTAAATATATTTCTTTTAATATGTCAAAATTTGGTGAACTTATTGGCTTAGATATTCCCGTATTATTAGATTTTTACACTGACGATAATGATTCCTCATCAGTTATGCGCCCTGTCTTAAGAGATGTCGCTGCTGCAATTGGAGACAAGGGTAAAGTAATCAAAATAAATGTAGATAAGAATAATGAATTAGCTGAAGCGCTCAGGGTAAAACTATTACCAACTCTTATGATTTATAAAGGCGGAGAAATGGTTTGGAGACAAAGTGGAGAACAAGATGCCAATACACTTATAAGCATAATTAAAGATTTTATCAATTAGTTAATTTTTCTTTTATAAAAAGAAAAGTTTCGATTTCAGATTTTATAAAAGAATCATCACTTTCATTTTCTTTTAATATGTTCAAAATCTTGGTATACTGGAACAAGTTATTAGCGATATTTTCTATGTATTCGGATTGATTTTCAGATTCCATTTCATGAAATAAGATAAGCCTATTTCTTAACTCATTAGAAATATTTATATAAAGATCCTTAGATAATTCCATGCTCCCATATTTATATATACTTTCTATAAAAGGAATTAATAAAGTGTAGTATTCGTATTCTCCGTAAAATTCTTTTACATAATCAGTACTCTTAATATAATCTTCAATTACTTGTCCAATAAAATTAGTATTATTTGAATTTAAAGCAGCTTCAACTAAACTTCTGTACCTTTCAGTATCAGTTATAATATTTTCAGCATATGTGTATATAGAAAATCTAGAATCTTTAGATTTAGATAAATTAGAATAGTATTTTAAATTTTGTTGATATTTATTAGATAAACTAATAAATAGCTGATCTCCTTTTTTAAATTTTTCAAGTTTATAATAGGTTGAAATATAAGGTTCTAAAAGGCTGTAAAAGCCAAAATAATCAACAGGCATTTTATCTAAAGATAAATCTAATATTTCCTCAGATTTTTTGATTTCACCCTCTTCTAAAAGTTTTAATGATAATCTGTGAAGATTCCCTCTAAAAGAAATACTATTTTTTCTTGTTTCAGGGTCGTGATAAATATTTGGATCATTAGAATTTCCCCACTCCCATCCTTTAACAATTTTATACATTAGTTCAGAGTCTATTTTACCCAATTCGTAAGGATTGTTTTTTGGTATTTTGGTTCTTATAGGAACTAATTTGTAAACTAAGCCGTCCAACTGAAGATATTCTTTCATCCATAAATATTCTGCATCATTATAACTTCCTCCGGTAAAATAGATAGGTCTCTTCCAATCATTATTAGCTAGGATATCTAACATTAGAAGTTGATTTTTATACAGTCCACTGGATGGCAAGTCAATATCAATATAATCTAATATTAATTCATAATCTTTTTCGCTGACTAATCCACTTTTAATAACATTTTTTTTGTTTACAGGAACACGAATTTTATTAGTTGGATAAAAAATCATATTCTGGGTGAATTTTGGGACTTTATCTAATTCTGCTCCGTATTGTTCTAGCAGGTTTTTATACTTTGTTCTAGGGTGATCACTTCCGACCCAGTCCATGAAATCCTTTATATCCCAACGAACAGAATCAATTAAAGCCTCATGTTTAATATAATCTCTGACACCATAGGCATATTGCCTATGTTCAAGTTGAGATGGAATAGGACTACTATTATAGGTTCTTTTTTTCATTTGATCTATGTACCAATCCGTAGCAATTAAACTTGTATTAATAGTCCTTACGTCAGTTCTGTAATTTTCAATTTCCTGAGCATACCATAATGCGAAAGTGTCATTATCACCAATTGTAAAAATCATTGGATCTGAACCCTCGTCAATTGAATTTAAATATGCTTTTGCAAGAGATTGAGCAGTATATCGATGTGATCTATCGTGGTCATCCCAATTTTGAAAAGCCATTAAAAAAGGAATCGTTAAAAGAATTATAATTATTAAAGGAGATGCTTTTTCAGAAATAATTTTTTTTAGTTTTTGATAAAAAGACAAAGCGCTTAGTCCAATAAAAATACAAAAAACATAAAAAGAACCTACCAGCGCGTAATCTCTTTCTCTTGGCTCAAATATTCTTTCATTGACATATACTTTTAGAGCTAGTCCTGTGAAAAGAAATAATAGGGTCACGATCCAAAAAAGATTTTTATCCTCTTTAAAAAGAAATAGCAGTCCTATTATCCCAAAAATTAATGGTAGAAAATAATATTTATTTCTCCCTTTATTATTTAAAACATCATCTGAAAGATTTTTTTGAGGCCCAAGTCTAAATTCATCAATAAAATTTATTCCACTTATCCAATTTCCATTGAGAAGGTCATATTTCCATTGAATATCATTTTGTTTACCTACAAAATTCCACATAAAGTATCTCCAATACATAGATCCCATTTGATATTGGAAAAGATATTTAATATTAGAAATTAAGGAAGGCTTTTTAATATCAAGATAGCCCCCATATTGAGAAAGAAACTCATGATATCCATCTGAATCAATATCACCCTGATCAAAACTTGATTTAAATTGACTGACCAACTGAGTTAAATTATCTTCATTTCTATATTCAGGCTTTATTTTAAACGATAGATAACCAAAATATTTCATATAATTTGAAGCGTGTTCCGAACTCCACATTCTTGGAAGTAATCCAACATGATTTGTATTTGAATTTATTTTGCCAGATTTCCAATCATTAACAACGATATATTTTTTTGTTTTTAGGTCTTTTTCGTATTTAGGTTTATCATCTTTATAGGGTTTGTCTGGATCTTGACCCGCATATGCGTCGGAATACATGGGGCCATAAAAAATATGAGTATCTGGATATTGCTCTAAGTTGTAATATGCTAATAAGGCTCTTGCATCAGAGGGAGCATTTTCATTAATTACCGTATTAGCATTTGATCTAATGGGAATCATTAACCACGAAGAGAAACCAATAAAAACAAACATTATACAAAGTAAAAATGTATTGATTTTAACCAATTTCTTTTCTTGGGTTTTTTTAAGCCCAAAATAAAAAAAAGATAGAATTAAAATCGCTGAAAAAATTGTTCCAGAATTAAAAGGAAGTCCTAAATTATTTACAAAAAAGACTTCTAAATATCCAAATAAGCCTAGAGTTGAAGGCAGTAACAGTTTAAATATAAATAATAAAATTGCTACAGAAATAATGTTAGCTATGATGAAGCTTTTTAGAGTTGGAGAGGGATTTTTTTTAAAAAAATAAATCATACCTATTGCGGGAATAGCAAGAAGACCCATAAAGTGTACGCCAAACGATAAGCCGACTACAAACGATATTAGCACTAACCATTTATCACCTTTTTTATTATTCATATTTTCCTCCCACTTAAAACCTAGCCAAAAGAGTAATGCCATTATCATTGTAGCCATAGCATAAACTTCAGCTTCAACAGCATTAAACCAGAAACTATCAGAAAAAGTAAAACATAAAGACCCAATTAATGAAGATCCTAAAATTATAAAAGCATTAGATTTGGTAATTGTACTAGTTTTTAAAATAATTTTTTTCCCAATAATTGTAATCGTTAAAAACAAAAAAAGTATAGTAAATGCGCTTGCAAATACAGACATCATGTTGACCATAAAGGCAATTTGTTCAACTTCGAATGCAAAAGATGAAAAAAACGCACCAAGCATTTGAAATAGTGGCGCACCTGGTGGGTGACCAATTTGAAGTTTTGCAGATGTTGAAATATATTCCGCACAATCCCAATAGCTTGCCGTGGGTTCAACTGTGAGAGAGAAGGTTCCAAGAGCAATTAAAAAGGCGATAGTAGCTACTATAGTATTCCACTTCTCGAACTGAATTAGATTCATAGTAGCTTAAGTTTAGTAAGCGAATTTAAACAATATTAATAATTTATTTTTTACATTATCTTTTTTAAATATAATTTATTTGCCTAGCAAAAACTTTATATTAAATTTGCCGTGCAATAATTGGCCTATGGTGTAACTGGCAACACGTCTGGTTTTGGTCCAGAAGAGTCTAGGTTCGAGCCCTAGTAGGCCAACAAATTTATTTTTGTCACATCTAATGCATTAATATTCTGGAAGAATTTTATATATTTGCACAGCATTACAGAAAAATTGAAGGGGGACATTGTCCCCCTCTTTATTAAATACAGTTTAGTTTTGAATAAAATTTTAGAAAATTTAATAACTGATTATTTTGAAAAAAATCCAAGTTTCTTCTTGGTAGGTTCTAATATGAATTCGTCTAATAAAATCAGTATTATTATTGATGGAGATCAAGGTGTAAAGATTTCTGATTGTGTTAGCCTTGGTAAATATTTGAGAAATAATTTAGTTGAGGAGTTATATGATTTTTCGTTTGAAGTAAGTTCAGCAGGGCTTACTTCTCCATTAATTTATCCTAGACAATTTATTAAAAACCTTAATCGTAAACTTAATATTCAGTCGATTAATGGGGAAGAATTTACAGGAAATTTATCTGAAGTGAATAATGATAATGTCAAAATAGAATGGTTTTCAAGAGAGCCAAAGCCTTTAGGTAAAGGAAAAATCTCAGTCTTAAACAATAAATCTTTATTGTTTAATGAAATTAAAGAAGCAAAATTAATAGTAGAATTTTAAAAAATATAGCAGATGGAAAATTTAGCCTTAATAGAGTCGTTCTCCGAATTTAAAGATGAAAAATTTATTGACAGAGTAACCTTAATGTCAATTTTAGAAGAAGTTTTTAGAAATACTCTTAAAAGAAAATATGGTGATGATGATAATTTTGATATTATAATCAACCCTGATAAAGGTGATTTGGAAATATGGAGAAATAGGGTTGTGGTTGAAGATGGCTCTGTGGAAGATGAAAATCAAGAAATTGCACTGTCTGAAGCGCAAAAGATTGAGCCTGATTTTGAGGTTGGAGAAGATGTGTCAGAGGAAGTGAAATTAGTTGATTTAGGCAGAAGAACTGTATTGGCGTTAAGACAAAATCTAGTCTCTAGAATTCATGAACATGATAATGGAATAATCTATAAGCAATTTATTGATTTAATTGGAGAAATATATACTGCAGAGGTTCATCACATCAGACACAATGTTGTGATACTCTTAGACGATGAAGGAAATGAATTAATAATGCCAAAAGACAGACAGATTCCCTCTGATTTTTATAGAAAAGGAGATAATGTAAGAGGTGTAATTGAATCTGTAGAACTGAAAGGGAATAAACCCTCCATTGTTATGTCTAGGACTTCTCCAAAGTTTTTAGAAAAATTATTCGAACAAGACATCCCAGAGGTCTTTGACGGTCTAATTTCAGTTAAAAAAGTTGTGAGAATTCCAGGTGAAAAAGCAAAAGTAGCTGTTGATTCATATGATGATAGGATTGACCCTGTTGGGGCATGTGTTGGAATGAAAGGTTCAAGAATTCATGGAATTGTAAGAGAACTAGGTAATGAAAATATAGATGTTATTAATTTCACAAACAATACCCAATTGTTAATTACTAGAGCCTTGAGCCCTGCGAAAATTTCATCACTTAAAATTAATGAAGATAACAAGACTGTAGAAGTTTTTATGGACCCTGAACAAGTTTCAAAAGCTATTGGAAGAGGAGGATTTAATATTAGATTAGCAGGTCAATTAACTGGATATGAAATTGATGTTTACAGAGAGGGGGCTGAAGAAGATGTTGAGTTAACTGAATTTTCTGATGAAATTGAAGGTTGGGTATTAGAGGAATTAAAAAAAGTAGGACTAGACACTGCAAAGAGCGTTTTAGAACAAGATGTAGAAGATTTAATTAAAAGAACAGATTTGGAGGAAGAAACTATTTTAGAAATAAGAAAAGTTTTGAGTGCAGAATTTTCTGAATAAATATTACAAAATTTTATGACTGAAATGAAATTAACAAGGTTAAATAAAGTTTTAAGAGAATTTAACATCTCTTTAGACAGAGCTGTAGAGTTTTTAGCCAGTAATGGTCATGAAATAGAGGCTAGACCTACATCAAAAATTTCTTCAGAACAATATAATTTATTATTAGAAGAATTCCGTTCTGATAAATCTAGCAAAGTGGAATCTCATGATCTAAGTGAAGAAAAAAGAAAAGAAAAAGAAGAACTCAGGCTAAAATTAGAAAAAGAACAAGAGGAAAAATTAATTGCAAAAAAGTCAATTATTCAAGGCAAAGCTGAAATTAATAAACCTGTTCAAGTTGGAAAGATAGATTTAGAAAAATTAAATTCTAAAAGCTCAAATAAAGAAGTAATTAAAAAAAATGAGATTAGGGATCCTCTTGAAGATAAAAAAACAGAAAATGTTGAAGAGAAAAAAGAAGATTCTAATATAAAAACTCAATACAAAAAATTAAGTGGGCTAAAGACTGTCGGTAATAAGATAGATTTAAATAAATTTGATAAACCTAAGCCCGTTCAGCAATCTACTCCACCCTCTAAAAGGAAAAGAATTAGGATAACTAAAGATGTTCCAAAAACCAATAAAGATCTTGGAAAGAAAAATTTTGTAAAGCAAACTAGAACAAAAAATGTTGCTGTAGAACCCTCAGACGAGGACGTACAAAAGCAAATTAGGGAGACCTTAGAAAAACTTCAAGGCAAATCATCCACTTCTAAAGGTGCTAAGTATCGAAAAGAGAAAAGAGACTCTCATAAATTAAAGTCAGAAGAGGATTTAGCTATAAATGAGGCTGAAAGAAAGACAATTAAAGTAACTGAATTTATCACTGTTGGAGAAGTCGCAACTATGATGGAAATTACATCGACCGATATCATTTCTGCTTGTATGTCACTTGGTATAATGGTAACAATGAATCAAAGATTGGATGCAGAAACTTTAACTATTGTGGCTGACGAATTTGATCATGAAGTGGAGTTTGTAACTGCAGATTTAGAGGAATCTATACAGGAAAATGTTGATTTACCTGAAGATTTATTGCCAAGAGCTCCAATTGTTACTGTTATGGGGCATGTTGATCATGGTAAAACTTCATTATTAGATTTTATTAGAGAAGAGAATGTGATTGCTGGAGAATCTGGGGGAATTACCCAACATATTGGAGCTTACAGTGTTGTGTTAAAAGATGGTCAAAAAATTACTTTTTTGGATACTCCAGGTCACGAAGCATTTACTGCTATGCGGGCCAGAGGAACACAAGTTACAGATTTGGTTATTATTGTTATAGCAGCAGATGATGATGTGATGCCTCAAACTAAGGAAGCAATTAGTCATGCTCAAGCAGCTGGTGTGCCTATAATTTTTGCAATAAATAAAATAGACAGACCAAATTCCAATCCCGATAAAATTAAGGAAAAACTTTCCGGGATGAACTTGCTCGTTGAGGAGTGGGGTGGGAAAATTCAGTCACAAGATGTTTCAGCACTAAAGGGAACTGGAGTTGATGAACTGTTGGAAAAAGTTCTACTTGAAGCAGAATTCTTAGAACTAAAAGCTAATCCAAATAAAGCTGCTGTAGGTTCTATTGTAGAAGCATTTTTAGATAAAGGTAAGGGTTATATTTCTACTATTTTGGTTCAATCAGGAACTTTGAAAATAGGAGATTATTTATTGGCTGGACAACATAGTGGAAAGATTAAGGCGATGCAAGATGAAAGAGGAAATCCTGTTTCTGAAGCAGGACCATCTGTCCCCATTTCTGTTTTAGGTCTTGATGGAGCTCCTCAAGCTGGAGACAAGTTTAATGTTTTTGAAAATGAAAAAGAAGCTAAACAAATTGCTGTAAAAAGGACTCAATTAGTAAGAGAGCAGTCAGTTAGAACCCAGAAACATATTACTCTTGATGAAATTGGAAGAAGAATTGCTTTAGGGGATTTTAAAGAACTCAATATTATACTTAAGGGAGATGTTGACGGATCTGTTGAGGCGTTAACAGATTCTTTTCAGAAACTTTCTACCGACGAAATACATGTCAATATTATTCACAAGGCAGTTGGAGCTATTACAGAGTCCGATGTTTTATTAGCCTCTGCTTCTGATGCAATTATAATAGGATTTAATGTTCGTCCTACAGGAAATGCCAGGCAAATTGCGGATAAAGAAGAAATTGATATTAGAAACTATTCAATTATATATGACGCAATTAATGACCTTAAAGATGCTATGGAGGGAATGCTATCTCCTGTATTTAAAGAGGAAGTAACTGGAAATGCAGAAATTAGAGAAACTTTCAAAATTTCAAAAGTTGGTACAATTGCAGGTTGTATGGTTTTAGACGGAAAAATATTTAGAAATTCTAATATTAGATTAATAAGGGAAGGTGTTGTGATAATGTCGGGAACATTAACTTCTTTGAAAAGATTTAAAGATGATGTTAAAGAAGTTTCTAAAGGTTATGACTGCGGAATTCAAATTAAAAATTACAATGATATAGTTATTGGAGATGTAGTAGAAGCTTACGCTGAAATAGAGATTAAAAAGAAAATTAAATAATCAATTAGGTTTCAAAATAAAAGCCGAAGGAAACGTTTTTTTTATTTTTTGGAGTTCCTTAATTGCTTCAATTTTTGATACAAACTTTCCAATTCTAATTTTGTAGTAGGGTGTTTCAAAACTAAAGTAAACATCCTTAAATTTTTCATCTGACATTAATTCTTCTATCAGCTCAATACCTTTTTCATATTGCCCGTTGAAAACCTGTACAGTATATTGTCCAGATGTAAAATCCACACTATTAACTTCTTTTTTTAATTCCATCAGTTTAGTCAATTTTTGGTCTTGAACTAAAACAAGTGTACCTTCTTGTGTAAAAGAGTTTAGAGAAATAAACATTATTAGTATTGAAAATAGTGTTTTATTTATATCCATTATTTACAAATATATAGGCTATTTTCATTAAAATCTACCTGTTTTATCATTATTTTATTTAGAATCATTATAAATTAAAAATAAGATATGACATGGGTTTTTAAAAAGGTTTTTGTGTTGTATTTTTGGTGTCTAATTTTGACACAATTTTTTTAATTGTTAGTGAAAGGAAATAGTATCTTTTTGAACCATTTTTTTAGCCTCTTTTCTAAGGCCCGGTTAATGACCTTTTTCAGCTTGATTTTATTTTTTTCTTCTACTTTTTTTCTTGATTTAACTTCTCAAGAACCAGACATCCAAAAGGGAAAATCTCTATTTAATTCTCAGTGTGCAGCTTGTCACAAGCTAAATAGAAAATTAGTTGGCCCAGCACTTAAGGGTGTTTCTGCAAAATATGAAAAAGAATGGCTTTATTCTTGGATAAAAAATAGTTCGGCTTTGATAAAGTCCGGTGACGAACAAGCAGTAGCTATATACGAGGAATACAATAAAGTTGCAATGAATGCTTTTCCAAATTTATCAAACGATGATATTGATAATATTCTTGCTTATACTGATTATGTTCCTCCAAAGCCAGCTGCACCTGTTGGTGGAGCTCCCGTTGTAGAAGACTCAGGCTCTAGTACTACATATGATATTATTTTGCTCTTACTTTCATTTATATTGATTGTTTTAGTCGTTTTATTATTTTTAATTAATAAAACATTAAAAAATATCATCTCTCAAAATGGTGTTGTAGCAGATGATAAAGCCTACAAAAAAGGTATTCCAATTTGGAAAGCTTTCATTCAAAATCAATTTTTGGTATTAGTTTCTGTTGTTATTCTTTTACTTTCAAGTGCCTATTTTGCATATGGTTATATGCTTCAGATAGGTGTAGATCAGGGATATATGCCGATCCAACCAATTCACTATTCCCATAAAATTCATTCAGGAGCAAACCAGATTGAATGTCAATATTGCCATTCATCTGCTAAAAAATCTAAACATTCTGGTATACCATCTTTAAATGTTTGTATGAATTGTCATGAGAATATTGCAGAATATAATGGAGAGGAAGATTTAGAGAAAGGTTACACAAAAGATTTTTATACTAACGAAATTAAAAAACTTTATAAAGCCGTTGGTTGGGATGAAGATTCTCAAAGTTATACTGGAGATACTGAGCCGGTTAAATGGGTAAGAATACACAATCTTCCTGATTTTGTTTACTTCAATCATGCTCAACACGTTACAGTTGCAGGAGTGGATTGTCAAAAATGTCATGGTCCAGTTGAAGAAATGGAAATTTTATACCAATATTCCCCTTTGACAATGGGTTGGTGTATAGACTGTCATCGTGAGACCAATGTTAAAGTAAAAGACAATGAATATTACACTAAAATACATGAAGAATTGTCAAAAAAGTATGGTGTAGAAGAACTTACTGCTGCTCAAATGGGTGGATTAGAGTGCGGAAAATGTCACTATTAAATAAATATATTTGTTAAATGGGGAACCATAAAAAATATTGGAAAAGTGAAGTTGAGTTATCATCAGATAATAAAATGATATCTGATTTAAAAAATAATGAGTTTGCAGAACAATTGCCCTCTGATTTTTTTCTTGATAATAAGAACAGCTTACAAAATTCTAATACTAATAGAAGAGATTTTTTAAAGTATTTAGGATTTAGTACTGCTGCGGCAACATTAGCAAGTTGTGAAGGCCCAGTAAATAGATCAATACCTTATGTTGTACAGCCTGAAAGAATTATTCCTGGCATTTCAAATTTTTACGCAACTTCAATAGCTGACGGATTTGATTTTGCTAATGTTCTAATTAAAACAAGAGAGGGGAGACCCATAAAAATTGAAAAAAATACTAAAGCCAAGGTTAAATCCTCAGCTAACGCAAGAGTTCAGGCATCTGTACTATCTATGTACGATAGTTTAAGATTAAAAAACCCTAGTTTAGATGGAGAAGAAATTAGTTGGGATCAATTAAATAATAATATTTCTTCTGAACTTGAAAAAATGAAAGCGTCAGACAATGAAGTTGTTCTATTGACTCAAACTTTTGCTAGCCCTTCAACCTCAGTAATAATTGAAGATTTTAAGAAAAAATATTCTAATGTTAAGCATATAGTCTACGATGCTATTTCTGACTCAAAAGCTTTAGATGCTTTTGAAGCTTTGTATGGAGAAAGAGCATTGCCAACTTATGATTTTTCTAAGGCTGATGTTATAGTTTCAGTGGGTGCAGATTTTCTAGGTGATTGGCAAGGTGGGGGTCACGATTCTGGATATGTTAAAGGTAGGGTGCCTATCAAGGGAAAAAATGGAAAAGCTAAGATGTCAAAGCATTTTCAGTTCGAATCTAATATGACTATTTCTGGGGCAAATGCAGATAAAAGAATATCTATCACTCCAACTCAGCAAAAAATAATCTTAGCTAAAATATATGGTTATATTTCTGGCAATGAAGTCCTAGGAAAATTGCCTGATAATATTGAAATTTCTGTTAAAAAGATTGCATCTTCTTTAATTAAAGCAGGAAATAAAGGTTTAATTATCACGGGTGTTGATGATATCAATGCTCATTTATTGGCTTATGAAATTAACGATTTGTTGAAAAGCCTTTCATTTATAAAAGATGAATTGTCGTTAATAAGAAAAGGAAATGACAATGATGTTTTAGAACTTGTTAAAGATTTAAACTCAGGTAAAGTTAAAGGTATTATAATGTGTGGAGTTAATCCTGCATATACTTTATCAAATTCTAAAGAATTTATTTCTGGGATTAAAAAAGCTAATTTTTCAGTTTGTTTTTCGATGAAAAATGACGAGACCACCTCTCAATCAAAATGGGCAGCCGCTTCTCCTCATTATTTTGAATCCTGGGGAGATAATGAAATGGTTAGTGGGAACTTTAGTTTAACACAACCCACCATTAGACCCTTATTTAATACAATGCAGTTTCAAGATTGCTTATTAAATTGGATGGAATCTTCTGAAAACTACTATAATATAATTCGAAAAAATTGGGAACAGAACATTTTAGAAAATGTGTCATGGAATCAAGCATTACACGATGGATTTTTCAAAGCCAGATCTAAAAAATCAGTTAATAAATTAAAATACAACTCATTAAAATCAGCTGAACTGCTTTCTAAAGCCCAATCATCTGGTATGGAACTAGTTCTTTACTCTAAAACTGGTCTTGGAGACGGTCAACAAGCTAATAATCCCTGGCTCCAGGAGTTTCCAGATCCAATCACAAGAGTTTCCTGGGATAATTACTTGACTATTTCAAAAATAGATGCTAAAAATTTTGGTTTAAAAAATGAAAATGTTGCAAATGGAGCTTTAGATAGTAATTATGCCAATATTAAAGTTGGTGAAGTTAGTTTAAAAGTCCCTGTTCTTATACAACCTGGGCAGGCTGTTGGTACAGTTGGGTTGGCATTTGGTTACGGTAAAACTGATGCAATGAAGAAAGAGATGCGGGTAGGAGTTAATGCGTATAAACTATATAAAAATTTTAATTCCACTCAAATTGTAGAAATTAACTCTATTGATGAAACTCATGAGTTTGCTTGTGTCCAATTACACAATACTTTAATGGGACGAGGTGATATAATTAAAGAAACCACATTAGAAGTTTTTAACACTAAAAAAGTTGAAGATTGGAATGCTATAACTAATGTTTCTTTAAACCATATTGAAACACCTGTAAATTCTCCTGAAGTGGATTTATGGGATGAATTTGATAGATCAATAGGACATCATTTTAACTTATCAATTGACTTAAATGCCTGTACCGGATGTGGAGCATGTGTTATAGCTTGTCATGCTGAAAACAATGTTCCTGTAGTAGGAAAAGCTGAAGTAAGAAGATCTAGAGATATGCATTGGTTAAGAATAGATAGATATTATTCTTCTGAGGAAACCTTTGGTGGGGATAACAAAACTAAAGATGACATTAATGGTTTGTCCGATTCTCTTTCAGTTTTTGGAGAAATGGAGAATCCATCTGAAAATCCACAAGTCGTTTTTCAGCCTGTTATGTGTCAACATTGTAACCATGCACCATGCGAAACAGTTTGTCCTGTTGCAGCTACATCTCATGGAAGACAAGGTCAAAATCATATGGCTTATAACAGATGCATAGGTACAAGATACTGTGCTAATAACTGTCCTTATAAAGTCAGAAGATTTAACTGGTTTTTATATAATAATAACGATGAGTTTGATTTTAATATGAATGATGATTTAGGTAAAATGGTTTTAAATCCTGACGTTGTAGTTAGATCAAGAGGGGTAATGGAAAAATGTTCTTTTTGTATTCAATCCACTCAAGCAGTTATCCTAAATGCCAAGAGAGAAGGAAGGTTGGTTGAGAAGGGCGAATTTAATGACACTTGCGCTTGTTCTGCGGCATGTTCCACCGGAGCTATGAAATTTGGAGACATTAATGAAGAGCTTAGTGAAGTTTCTGAACTAAAAGAAAGTGAAAGAGTTTATCATTTATTAGATACTGTTGGTACTAAACCTAATGTTTTTTATCATGTAAAAATTAGAAATACTGATGAAACTTAAATTTTTAAAATAGAATATTAATATATGTCGTCTCACTACGAATCACCAATTAGAAAACCTCTTGTTACGGGGAGCAAGTCATATCACGACGTATCAGTGGATATTTCTGCAGCTGTTGAAGGTAAAGCTAATAAACAATGGTGGATAGTTTTTTCTATTGCATTGACATTATTTTTATGGGGCTTAGGCTGTATGATATATACTATTTCTACTGGAATTGGTACTTGGGGATTAAACAAAACCGTTGGTTGGGCTTGGGATATTACAAATTTTGTTTGGTGGGTTGGAATTGGCCATGCAGGTACCTTAATTTCTGCTGTTTTACTACTATTTAGACAAAAATGGAGAATGGCGATTAATCGGTCTGCTGAAGCGATGACAATTTTTTCCGTTATTCAAGCTGGTTTATTTCCTTTAATTCACATGGGAAGACCATGGTTAGCATTTTGGACCTTACCTATTCCTAATGCTTATGGATCTTTATGGGTAAACTTTAATTCTCCGTTGCTATGGGATGTTTTTGCAATTTCTACTTATTTATCAGTCTCTTTAGTTTTTTGGTGGACAGGGCTTCTTCCAGATTTTGCAATGATTAGAGATAGGGCAGTTAAACCTTTTCAAAAAAAGATATATAGTTTAGTAAGCTTTGGTTGGAGTGGAAGAGCAAAAGATTGGCAAAGGTTTGAGGAAGTTTCATTAGTTCTAGCAGGTTTGGCAACTCCTTTAGTACTTTCAGTACATACAATTGTATCGTTTGACTTTGCTACATCTGTAATTCCCGGATGGCATACGACAATTTTCCCACCATATTTTGTGGCAGGAGCTATATTCTCAGGTTTCGCAATGGTTAATACCTTATTAATCATTATGAGAAAGGTTTCGAATCTTGAAAATTATATTACTATTCAGCATATTGAGTTAATGAATATTGTAATTATGATTACAGGATGTATTGTAGGAACTGCTTATATAACAGAGTTGTTTATAGCGTGGTATTCAGGAGTTGAATATGAACAGTATGCTTTTTTAAATAGAGCAACTGGACCTTATTGGTGGGCTTACTGGTCAATGATGACTTGTAATGTTTTTTCTCCTCAATTTATGTGGATTAAAAAATTAAGAACTAGTATTATATTTTCTTTTATTATTTCAATTGTTGTGAATATAGGAATGTGGTTTGAGCGGTTTGTAATTATTGTGACTTCTCTTCACAGGGATTATTTACCTTCCTCTTGGACAATGTTTTCTCCAACTTTTGTAGATATTGGAATATTTTTAGGAACAATTGGCTTCTTTTTTGTTTTGTTTTTATTGTATTCTAGAACATTCCCAGTAATTGCTCAGGCAGAAGTTAAAACAATCTTAAAAACATCAGGTGATAATTATAAAAAATTAAGAGATCAAAATGGCAGATAAAATATTACATGCCGTATATGACGACGACGACAAACTCTTAGATGCTGTTAAGCAAATAAAAGCAGCTAATTATGAGATTGAAGAAGTATATACTCCATTCCCTGTTCATGGTTTAGACAAAGCTATGGGTCTTAAAGAAACAAGATTAGCTATAACTGCCTTTATATATGGTTGCATAGGATTTTGTTTTGCAATATGGATGATGAATCATATTATGATATTGGATTGGCCCCAAAATATTGGTGGGAAGCCTAGTTTTTCTTTCATAGAAAACATGCCATCTTTTGTTCCTATAATGTTTGAATTAACCGTATTTTTTTCAGCTCACTTAATGGTAATTACATTTTATTTAAGAAGTAAATTATGGCCCTTTAAAGAAGCTGAAAATCCAATTCCTGAGACAACAGATGATAAGTTTTTAATTGTTGTTGAATTTAATGGGGATGAGAAAGATTTAAAAAAGCTAGTTCAGCAAACCGATGTAATGGATATTAAAGTACACATTAACAAAAAATCAAATCATGAATAGAAAATTGAATTTCATGGTTTTAATTGTTCTATGCCTTTTGATGGTATCATGTTTTGATCCATCTAAGCCAAACTATCAGTTTTTTCCCAATATGTATGAATCTGTAGGATATGGAACTTATGATGAGTCAGATGCATTCAATAATGGAATTGAAGCTCAACTTCCAGTTGAAGGTACTATTCCTAGAGGATGGGTTCCCTATGAATTTGAAGACACAAATGAAGGGTATGATTTAGCTAAAAACACTTTGTTTTCACCTTTATTGAAAAATGAAAAAAACCTAGCAAAAGGAAAAGAGCTTTATGCTGTTTACTGCGCAGTTTGTCATGGCTCAAAAGGAGATGGACAGGGGATTTTAATGACTAGAGAAAAGTTTTTAGGAATACCTAGTTATGCTGACAGAGATATTACTGATGGGAGTATATATCACGTATTGATGTATGGAAAAAATTTAATGGGATCCCATGCAAGTCAAGTTGACTCAAAAGAAAGATGGCAAATATCCCAGTATGTTTTAAGTTTAAGAGAGAAGTTGGTTAAATAAATAGTTTTAATATTAGAATAGATTAATGTATACAGTAACAAAAAATATAAAAATATTTTCCTTTACTCTAATGGCAATTGGTTTTATTGGTCTTTTTTATGGGTTTTATACAGCACCACACTCTATTGAGGAGTCCAATGCAATAGTAGCTTCTTATGGAGATCACGGGCATAGTTCTGATCATGGAAGTGACCCTGATCATCAAAATAATTCTAATCATAAAAAGGAAACTCACAGTTCTAGTCATGACAACAGTGTAGATCATAAAGAGAATTCTCATGAGTATGAAGAACACGAAGTTTCTCACGAAGAGCATGTTTACCATCAATTAAGTAACAGACCTTGGTCAGCTTTATATGTTGCTGCCTTATTTTTCTTTTTGATTTCATTGGGAACTTTAGCATTTTATGCAATTCAACGGGCATCACAAGCTGGATGGTCCCCTATACTTTTTAGAGTCATGGAAGGAATAACAGGATATCTTTTGCCAGGCTCAATTATTGTATTTGTAATTTTAGTTCTTTGCACAATGCATTTAAATCATGTATTTGTTTGGATGGACCCAGAAGTTGTAGCACACGATAAAATAATCCAAGCAAAGTCAGGGTATTTGAATTCTAAATTTTTTCTAGGTAGAGCAATATTCTACATATTAGGATGGAACTTATATAGGTTTTTTTCCAGAAAACTTTCGCTAGCTCAAGATAAAGCAAAGGATATTTCTAATCATAAAAAAAACTTTCAGCTTTCAGCTGGATTTTTAGCTTTTTTTATAGTTACTGAATCTATGATGTCATGGGATTGGATTATGTCAGTTGACCCTCACTGGTTTAGTACTCTTTTTGGTTGGTATGTTTTTGCAAGCATGTTTGTTTCAGGAATAACTACTATTGCCCTTGTAACGATATATTTAAAATCTAAAGGATATTTAGAAAAAGTGAATAATAATCATATGCATGATTTAGCTAAATTTATGTTTGGAGTGAGTGTGTTTTGGGCCTATCTTTGGTTTTCTCAATTTATGCTAATATGGTATGCAAATATCCCAGAAGAGGTAACGTATTTTGTCACAAGAATAGAAGACTACCCTGTACCTTTTTGGGGTATGTTAGTTACCAACTTAATTTTTCCATTTTTTGTACTAATGAATAGTGACTACAAGAGAATTAATTGGCTTATTGTTATGACAGGATTAGTTATTTTATTTGGTCATTATTTGGATTTTTACAATATGATAATGCCTGCTACTGTTGGTGATCAATGGTATATCGGAATACCAGAAATTGGAGGAATAATGTTTTTTGCTGGGTTATTTATATATATTGTTTTTAGTACAATTTCTAAAGTCTCTTTAGAACCCAGTGGAGATCCTTTGTTTAAAGAAAGTGAAAAATTTGTTTATTAAATATTTGAGATGATAGGATTGTTAACAGGTACTGTATTACTTTTAATGGGAATTGCTATTTGGCAGATTAATAAGATTTATCAATTAATTCAAAATAATTTAAGCGGAAAAAAAGATGATTCTCAAATAGCAAATGAAAAAGATAACGACATTCAAGGAAAGTTAATGTTCGCTTTTCTAGTATTTATTTATGTTGTTACAATATACTGTTTTTGGGCTTATTCAAAGGTGCTTTTGCCAGAAGCAGCTTCAGAACATGGTGTCCCTTATGATCGACTTTTATGGATTTCTTTTGCTATTATATTATTTGCCCAAACAATTACTCAGGCATTATTACATTACTTTGCTTTTAAGTACAGAGGGATTAATAATAGAAAAGCATTCTTTTTTACTCACGATAATAATTTGGAGCTTATTTGGACAGTAATTCCTGCAATAGTATTTTTTATTCTAATTATTTACGGTATGCTTACCTGGTCAAACATTATGAATTTCAATGATCAAGATGAAGATGCAATAGTAATTGAATTGTATGCTCAACAATGGAATTGGAAAGCAAGATATGCAGGACAGGATAATGTACTTGGTGATGCTAATGTTAGATTTTTAAACGATTTTGATGGAAGAAATACTGTTGGTATTGATTCTTCTGACCCTAATGGATGGGATGATATAGTTGTAACACAAGAATTTCATATTCCAGTAAATCGAAAGATTATATTTAAAATGAGATCTCAAGATGTCTTACATTCAGCATATATGCCTCATTTTCGAGCACAAATGAATTGTGTTCCAGGAATGATAACAGAGTTTTCTTTCACACCAACTAAAACTACAGCTGATATGAGGATGAATTCAGATGTAGTAGCTAAAGTGGATAGAATTAATAAAATTAGATATGATAAAAGTCAAGAATTAATTGCGAAAGGTGAAGAAAGTCTAGACCCTTATCAATTTGATTATTTATTACTTTGTGCTAAAATTTGTGGAAGTTCGCATTATAATATGCAAATGAAAATTGTCGTAGAATCTGAGAAAGATTATAATAAATGGATATCAAGCCAAGAAGCTTTTTCCTCAATTATGCAGTAAATAGATTTTTAAAATATTATTAAAAATGAAAGGTAAAAAAGAAAACAGTCCAAGAATCAGAGTTAAAATGGAATCAACTGAATTTGGAGATTTACTTAGTGAAGATAAAAATGCTGGAGATTTTCATCAAGATCACCATCACAAAGATACCTTTATTACAAAATACATTTTTAGTCAAGATCATAAAATGATAGCCAAGCAGTACTTAATAACTGGCGTTCTGTTTATGGGTTTCATTGGAATTGCATTATCATTATTATTTAGATTACAGCTTGCTTGGCCTGAAGAATCATTTGCTGTTTTCGATATTTTTTTAGGCAAATGGGCACCTGAGGGAGTAATGGATCCTAATATATATTTGGCTTTAGTTACTATTCATGGTACAATAATGGTATTTTTTGTATTGACGGCAGGACTTAGTGGAACCTTCAGTAATTTATTAATTCCTTTACAAATTGGGGCAAGAGATATGGCTTCAGGGTTTCTAAATATGGTATCTTTTTGGCTTTTCTTCCTTTCAAGTGCAATTATGATTGCGTCTTTATTTGTTGAAGCTGGCCCAGCAGCTGCAGGCTGGACTGTATACCCACCTTTAAGTGCTCTTCCTCAGGCTCAACCTGGATCTGGGATGGGTATGACTCTATGGTTGATCTCAATGGCAATTTTTGTAGCTTCCTCTTTATTAGGATCATTAAACTATATAGTAACAGTTATTAATTTAAGGACAAAAGGAATGTCATTATTTAGATTGCCATTAACTATTTGGGCGTTTTTTGTTACAGCTATAATTGGGGTAATTTCTTTCCCGGTTTTATTATCAGCTGCTTTACTTCTAATTATGGATAGAAGTTTTGGGACGTCTTTCTTTTTATCTGATATTTTTGTTCAAGGAGAAGTTTTACATTACCAGGGAGGTTCTCCAGTTTTATTTGAACATCTTTTTTGGTTTTTAGGTCACCCTGAGGTTTATATAGTATTATTGCCTGCCCTAGGAATAACCTCTGAGATTATTGCTACAAACTCTAGAAAGCCAATTTTTGGATATAGAGCTATGGTTGCCTCTATTTTGGCAATAGCATTTTTATCTACCGTTGTGTGGGGGCACCATATGTTTATTTCAGGAATGAATCCTTTCTTAGGTTCAGTATTTACTTTTACTACACTTTTGATTGCGATCCCCTCGGCTGTTAAGGCTTTTAATTACATAACAACCCTTTGGAAAGGAAATCTACAATTTAATCCAGGTATGCTTTTTTCAATAGGTTTAGTATCTACTTTCATCACAGGTGGATTAACTGGAATTATTTTAGGTGATAGTACTTTGGACATTAATATTCATGATACATATTTTGTAGTAGCACACTTTCATTTAGTAATGGGGATTTCTGCACTATATGGATTATTTGCTGGAGTATATCATTGGTTTCCTAAATTATTTGGAAGAATGATGAATAAAAACCAAGGTTATATTCATTTTTGGGTCACTGCAATTTCTGCTTATGGGGTATTCTTTCCTATGCATTTTGTTGGTATGGCTGGTCTTCCAAGAAGGTATTATACAAATACAGCATTTCCATATTTTGATGATCTAGCTGATATTAATGTTATTATCACTCTCTTTGCTTTGTTAGCAGGAGCCGCACAATTAGTTTTTTTATATAATTTCATTCATAGTATGTTTTTTGGTAAAAAAGCTGAGCAAAATCCTTGGCGATCGACCACTTTGGAATGGACTGCACCAGTCGAACATATGCATGGAAATTGGCCAGGAGAAATCCCTCACGTATACAGATGGGCTTACGATTACAGTAAACCAGGTCAAGATGATGATTTTGTTCCCCAAACAATTCCTATTGGAAAAGATGAGGAAATTACTGAACATTAAAATCACGATTTTTTTTTTGTAAATAAGGGTTTGCTTTTTGCTTATCTTTGATTTAATGAATGAAAATTTAGACCCAACAGATTCCAATTTTACGAACGAAGAAGTTGAACTAGACAAAGCTCTCAGACCATTGAGTTTTGATGATTTTGCTGGTCAAAATCAAATTTTAGATAATTTAAGAATTTTTGTCCAAGCGTGTAATCAAAGATCAGACGCTTTGGATCATACTTTATTTCACGGCCCACCTGGGCTTGGAAAAACTACTTTAGCCCACATTGTTGCTAACGAATTAGGTGTTAATCTGAAAGTAACCTCAGGTCCAGTTTTGGATAAACCTGGCGACTTAGCGGGGTTATTAACAAATCTAGAGCCAAGAGATGTTCTTTTTATTGATGAAATACACAGATTAAGCCCAATTGTCGAGGAGTATTTATATTCTGCAATGGAAGATTATAAGATTGATATTATGATAGAGTCTGGCCCGAACGCTAGAACAGTTCAAATTAACTTAAATCCTTTTACCTTAATTGGGGCAACAACAAGATCTGGTCTGCTAACTGCTCCAATGAGAGCTAGGTTTGGGATTAATAGTAGGTTAGAATATTATAAAACTGAACTTCTTTCTTCAATAGTTGAAAGAAGTTCAGATATTTTAGATATCAATATTGATAATGAAGCAGCAATTGAGATTGCAGGAAGAAGTAGAGGAACACCAAGAATTTCTAATTCTTTGCTAAGACGAGTTAGAGATTTTGCCCAAATTAAAGGAAATGGTGATATTGATTTAGAAATTACAAGGTTTGCTTTAAAGTCATTAAATGTAGATAAGCATGGACTTGATGAAATGGACAATAAAATTTTAACGACACTAATTGATAAATTCAAAGGGGGCCCTGTTGGAATTAATACACTTTCCACTGCTGTTTCGGAAAGCTCAGAAACATTGGAGGAGGTATATGAGCCCTTTTTAATTCAGCAAGGTTTTATATTAAGGACACCAAGAGGAAGAGAAGTTACTAAGTTGGCTTACGATCATTTGGGTAAAAAAAAATCAAATGAGCAAGATCAGTTATTTTAAATATAAATTAAAAAAATATGCTTTATATAATTAGATTTCACAGGTTATTTTATGATTTTTTGATTGACTTGAAATTATCTGTGTTCTATGCAGAAATTTTGAATTTATTGTTTTTAACACTAATTGTATGTCTTTCAATTGTAATTATAAATTTTTTTTCAAAGAAAATCATTTCTAGGTTCTTTAAAAGTTTGTCAAATAATACTAAAACAAATTTTGACGATTATTTAGTGGAAAACAACACACCAGTTTATATTTCTAAACTAGTTCCACTATTTTTTCTCTACTGGATTATTCCATTTTTATTTTTTGATTTTGAGACACTTTCAGTTTATGCATTTCTTGCACTGGAGATATATCTTGTTTTTTTAGTAGTATGGATAATAAGAAGTTTTTTAAGATCATTTAAGTCTTTTCTAAAAACAGTAGATTCCTTAAAGGACAAACCCATAGAAAGTTTTGTTCAGGTAATTTTAATTTTTGTTTGGTTTGTTGCTATTTTAAATATCTTTTCCATTATTACAGGTAAAGAAATAACAACTTTTCTCGCAGCTATGGGAGCTCTTTCAGCTGTAATTTTACTAATTTTTAAAGACACCATTTTAGGTTTTGTGGCAAGTATTCAACTAAGCACCAATGATCTAATTAGAATTGGAGATTGGATTAGTATGGAGCAATATGGAGCAGACGGGGACGTCATAGAGATTAATCTAAATTCTGTTAAAATCCAAAACTTTGATAAAACAATCACCACTATTCCCACTTATAAACTTATTTCTGACTCATTTAAAAATTGGCGGGGGATGAGTGAATCAGATGGCAGGAGAATAAAGAGGTCACTTTTAATAAAAGGATCCTCAATTAAATTTATGAATAACAATGAGTTGAAAGAATTAAAAAAAATTAAATTAATTCAAGAATTTATTAAAGTCAGAGAGAAAGAAATAGACATTTACAATTCTAAGTTAGAAATTGACAAGTCTGTTCTAGTAAATGGGAGGAATTTGACAAACCTTGGTCTTTTTAGAAATTATATCGAAAAATATTTAGACAATGCTGAATTTATTAATAACGAAATGACGGTTATGTGTAGGCAATTGTCACCTACATCACAAGGGATTCCTTTAGAAATTTATGCTTTTAGTAAAAATAAAGAATGGAAAGATTATGAGCATATTATGTCTGATATTTTTGATCATTTATTAGCCTCACTAAAGACTTTTCAACTTGAATTATTTGAACTTCCCTCTTCTTTAAATAAATCAAATGATTAGAAAGAACCTATACTTGATTATTCTTTTATGTAGTTTTTTTTCTTATACTCAAACCGAAAACTGTACCTCAATTTATTTAATAAGGCATGCAGAAAAAATTAGAGATAACTCCGAAAATAAAAACCCTCATTTAAATAAAAAAGGAATTTTAAGGGCTCACAGGTGGAAGAATATTTTCAAGCATATTGAGTTTGATAAAATATTTTCAACAGATTTATTTAGAACTTTAGAAACAGCTAAACCCATTTCAGAACATAATGGTTTAAAAATCATTACATATACTCCTTCAAAAATATATTATGAAAATTTCATAAAAAATAATGAAGGAAAGACAATTTTTGTAGTAGGTCACAGTAATACAACACCAGCTTTTGTTAATGCATTAATCGAAAAGAAACTTTATAGTGACATAAAGGATGATAACAATGGCAACCTGTATTATGTAAATAAGTGCGATGATAGTCCAGCAAACCATGTGCTTTATTTTATAAATTAAAATGAATTTTATAGAAATTCCCAAAGTCGAATTACATATACACTTAGACTGTTCTTTGAGTTTCGATGTAGTAAAAAAAATTAATCCAAATATTACAAAACCTCAATTTATAGATCAATTTATAGGGATTAAATGTAACTCTTTAAAAGATTACATTAAATGTGCTGATAGAGCAGTTGAATTAATGCAAACAAAAAAAGAGCTTGAGCTTGTTACTTCTGACCTTTTCAAGCAACTAAAAGAAGATAATGTAATATATGCAGAGATTAGATTTGCTCCTTTACTTCATCTTGATAAAGGGCTATCCTCTCATGAGGTTGTTAAAATTATCAGTCAAATAACTAAAAAAGAATCTAGTAAAACCGGGATTGATGCTGGTCTAATTCTTTGTACCCTGAGACATTATTCTGAGCAGCAGTCTATGGAAACAGTTAATTTGGCAAATGATTTTAAAGGCTCTAATGTAATTGGTTTTGATCTTGCAGCAGATGAGGGAGGTTATCCAATAAAAAATCATATTAAAGCCTTTAAGTTTGCAAATGATAACAATATTAATGGTACTGCTCACGCTGGTGAAGCACTGGGACCAGAAAGTATTAATGAAACTTTAGATCAATTAAAACCAAAAAGAATAGGACATGGTGTTAGAAGTTTCGAAGATTCTGGCTTGATTGAAAGATTAAAACAAGAAAACATTCATTTAGAAATTTGTCCAACAAGTAATATTGTAACTAAAGTTTATAAGGATTATTTAAGTCATCCAATTGATGAACTTTATAAAAAAGGACTTTCTATTAGTATAAGTTCAGATGGAAGGACAATTTCAGATACTAATCTAAATAAAGAATACCTTCTTTTATCAAAATATTTTCATTGGAACAATAAACATTTTTTTGATTGTAATGTTAATGCAATAAATGCTTCATTTGCTAGTGAAGAAATTAAAACTAAAGTATTAGAAACTTTGAACTCACAGTCCAAAGCTTTTAACTATGGTTCATAAGAATTTCTGATAAAAATCTACTCTTTTTATTACATAATTTTGATCAATAATTCTGTTTTGACAACTATTTCATTTTTTAAATACGAAAAAAATAAATTTTGGGCTTTTACTCAAATGAGTCGGTCTTTTGATAGTTTAAGTAAAACAAATGGCTTGTCATTTTTTAAACTTCTTGGTACTGGATCAGGAACAGGTTTTAGCTTGTATCCAGATTTTAGCACTTATGCTATTCTTTGTGTTTGGGAAAATGAATCTAATGCAAAGGATTTTATTAATCATAGTAATCATTCTAAATTAATATCTGAAAAAGCATTTTCTAGAGAAGATTTTTTTTTAAATCCTATCAAAAGTCATGGTCTTTGGGATGGCGTTAATCCTTTTACTGATACAAAAGATCAATTTAATAAGGAAGGTAAAATTGGTATAATTACTAGAGCTACATTGAATAAAAATAAATTATTTGAGTTTTGGAAATCAGTCCCTCAGGCTTCTTTGGCTATTCAAAATGCAAAAGGGGTTCAATGGTTTAAGGGTATTGGTGAGTGGCCTTTTATTCAACAAGCCACTTTTAGTGTCTGGGATAGTTTAGACTCCGTAAAAAATTTTGCATATGGAACTAGTGTTCACTCTAAAATTGTTATAAAAACAAGAAAAAGAAATTGGTATAAAGAAGATCTTTTTGCCCGTTTTGAAATATTAAATTCTCAATTAATTATTTTTTAAAATTGAAAAAAGTTATAATAATAGGAGCTGGTATAGCAGGAATCGCCTCAAGTATTAGATTGAGAGCAAAAGGTTTTGATGTGAAAGTCTTTGAGTCTAATTCTTACCCTGGAGGAAAAATCTCGAGTTTTAATTTAGGAGATTACCGTTTTGACGCAGGCCCATCTTTATTTACTATGCCACATTTTGTAGATGAACTTTTTGATTTGTTTTCTGAAAATTCTAAAGATCATTTTTTGTATAAAAAAAAAGATATTTCATGTAATTACTTTTGGGAAGACGGAACAAGACTTTCTGCATTTTCAGACAAAAATAAATTTGCAATAGAGGTCGAAAAAAAATTGGGTGTACCTACAACTAGGTTATTAAAATATTTAAAAAAAGCCGAAAAGAAATATGATTTAACTAAAACAATATTTCTAGAAAAGTCACTGCATAAATTAAGTACATTTTTAAATCGGGATACATTAAAAGCTATTTTGAATTTAAATATTTTCCAAATTAGCAAAAGTTTAAACGATGTAAATGAAAAAGAGTTAATAGAACCCCACTTAATTCAGCTTTATAATCGATTTGCCACATACAATGGTTCTTCACCTTATAAAACACCTGGAATGATGACGCTTATTCAACATTTGGAACAAGAATATGGTACTTATGTAGTTGAAAAAGGAATGGTAGATATAACTAATGCACTTTTTAAGCTTGCAAAAAGAAAAGGTGTAGTTTTTAAGTTCAACGAAAATGTTTCCAAAATTTTAGTTGAAAATAAAAAAGCTATTGGAATCCAGGCAAAAAATAAAAAATATTATTCTGATTATGTAGTTTCTAATATGGATGTAGTGCCTACATATGATAAGCTTTTAAAAGACCAAAAAAGACCAACTATTGTTTTAAACCAAGAAAGGTCTAGCTCTGCAATTATTTTTTATTGGGGTGTAAAAAAAGAGTTCCCAGATTTAGATTTACATAATATTTTTTTCTCAGATAATTACAAAAAAGAGTTTGATTCAATATTCAATAAAAAAGAAGTATACAATGATCCAACAATTTATATTAATATTACATCTAAAGACCTACCCTCTGATGCACCGAAAAATTCTGAGAATTGGTTTGTAATGATTAATTCTCCTAATAATGAAAATCAAAATTGGAAAACTATTACAAATGATCTAAGGAAAAATGTTATAAAAAAAATCAATAATATTTTAAAAACTGATCTTATGCCTTTTATTGAAGAGGAGAGAGTTTATACCCCTCAAGATATTGAATTAAAAACTCAATCTTATTTAGGTTCTTTGTATGGAGCCTCTAGTAATAATAAAATGTCTGCTTTTTTAAGACATCCAAATTTTTCAAATAATATTTTAAATCTATACTTTTGTGGAGGAAGTGTTCATCCTGGTGGAGGAATACCACTTTGTTTGCTCTCAGCTAAAATAGTTTCTAATTTGATAAAATAATTGATGAATATTTTATTTCCAAAAAACTCAACTGAAAGAATTTCTATATTTATTATATGGTTATTCCACTTTTGTGGTCTTCTGGGAATTGCTTACGGAAATAAAGATTGGTTTGTTTCTTTTACACCTGTAAATTTATTTATATCCTTTGTTTTATTGTTTGTAAACCAAAGAGAGTTAGAATTTAAAAATATTATTGCGGGACTTTCTATTTTTTTTATCGGAATGCTAGCTGAAATTTTAGGAGTTAATTATGGAATCATTTTTGGAGAGTACGTCTATTTAGATAATTTGGGTTATAAATTTTTAGGGGTTCCATTTATTATTGGTATTCAATGGATTCTTTTGACTTTTATAACAGGATCATTCTCATCATATTTTTTCAGTAACAATAAATTTAAAGCAATTTTATTTGGTACAGTTTTAATGGTTTTACTGGATGTTTTAATTGAACCGGTTGCTCCGGAAATGGGTTTTTGGATTTTTGAAAATTTAACTGCTCCCTTAAAAAACTATTTTGGATGGTTTTTAATTGGACTTCCTGTCCAATTTGTTTTTCATTATGGAATCGATAAAAAAGAATTAACCTTTTCTTTCAATTTACTATTAATTCAATTTTTGTTTTTTGGACTTATGAATATTTTAGCCCTGTAGTTCAACGGATAGAATAGAAGTTTCCTAAACTTTAGATCTAGGTTCGATTCCTAGCAGGGCTACGAAGCTGTAACAGTTAACTTACCACCAGAGTAAGATGTTGTAAAACATTTAAGTGCTCCCCCAGCGGTTCCGCTGGTTGTACAATCTGTAGGATAGCTGTTGTTGTGTTGACCACATTTAAACTTATCTTGAGAGGAGTTGTATGTCCAATTTGTTCTAACCCCCTGATGAGGACAACTATTTGTGAAGGCTCTGTATGTTGAGGAATCTATTTTTAAAAGCAGCATTTTTTGAGCAGTAAAATTCATCCAACCATTACTATTCAAAGTTGAAAATGCTGAATGATTTAGATCTATCACCACCGTGTTCCCACTTACGGTATATCCATTAGTATTATTATTTCCACCACCATTTCCAGGATCAATAGTGTCTTCTCCTCCTGATGAACAGGCTTCTAACATGGTAACACCAACGAAAGCTAAAGCAACTGTAGGACAGACATTTGTGAGGAACTCTCTTCTTTTATTTTTCATATATAATAAAACTAATGTAAAATGTTTTTAGAATTGGTCTAAATTGTTAGTTTTACATTTCTATTTATTATAATTAAATAAAAATAAATTATGGATATTTCCACTTTAGATATTATCGTTTTCATTTCCTATTGTTTAATAATTCTTTTTATAGGTCTATATGTTTCGAGAGAAAAAGGAGGAAAAGCTAAAAGCGCTGAAGATTATTTTTTAGCTGGAAAATCACTTCCATGGTGGGCAATTGGAGCTTCTTTAATTGCTGCAAATATTTCAGCTGAGCAATTTGTTGCGATGAACGGTTCAGGTTTTGCTGCTGGATTAGCGATTGCTTCTTATGAGTGGATGGCAGCAATTACTCTTTTGGTTGTTGGAAAGTATTTTTTGCCAATATTTATTGAAAAAGGTTTATATACTATTCCTGAATTTATTGAAAAAAGATTTAGTGCCAATTTAAAAACTATTCTCGCTATTTTTTGGATTGCTTTATTTGTATTTGTTAATCTAACTACAGTACTTTTTTTAGGAGCTAAGGCTTTGGATATTGTAATTGGTACAGGAGACGGCAGCTTACTTTTTGGTAGTATTATAGGTCTTGGTTTATTTGCTGCAGCATACTCTCTTTGGGGAGGTCTAGCTGCTGTAGCATGGACAGATGTAATTCAAGTTGTTCTTTTAATTTTTGGTGGCTTAATGATGACTTACTTTGCTCTTTCTAATGTCACTGATTCAGGAAGTTTTGTTGATGGTATGGTGCACGTTTATAATACGGTACCCGAAAGGTTTACTATGATAGTTTCCAAAGGAGAAATTATAAATACGAATGGACAGGATACATGGGAAAATCTTCCAGGAATTGCTGTTTTAGTAGGAGGAATGTGGGTTGCTAACCTATATTATTGGGGATTTAATCAATATATTATCCAAAGAACCCTTGCTGCTAAAAATTTAAGAGAAGGACAAAAGGGAATTGCTTTTGCAGCTTTCCTTAAACTTTTAATGCCTGTAATTGTTGTTGTTCCTGGAATAGTTGCATATGTAATGAATATGGATGCTGGTGTTTTTGATCCGTCAACTGTTGATCAAAGTTTTGTTGGAGAAAATGGTCTTATTGCAAACGATAATGCAGCTCCATGGTTAATTAAAAACTTTATACCCTCTGGCTTTTTAGGTTTAATTTTAGCTGCTCTTGCTGCAGCAATAGTATCCTCTTTAGCATCAATGTTAAATTCTACATCCACTATTTTTACAATGGATATTTATAAATCTTTTATTAATAAAGAGGCTTCAGATAAGTCAACTGTAAGAGTTGGGAGAATAACAGCCTTAGTTTCATTAATTATTGCAATGATTATTGCTCCTCAATTAGGAACTTTGGGAGAAGTTTTTCAATTTATTCAAGAATATACTGGAGTAGTTAGCCCAGGAATACTTGCTGTATTTTTAATGGGTCTATTTTACAAAAAAGCAACCAACAACGCTGCTATATGGGGTGTTATCTCCTCCATTCCTGTTGCTATGTATTTTAAAGTTGTTCCATCCAATTGGTTTCTTGCAGAGACTCCATTTATGAATCAAATGGGAATTACTTGTTTAGCAACAATATTTATAATTTTTGCAATAAGTTATATTGAGGGTAATAAGGACAATCCTAAAGGAATTGCTTTAAGTAGAAAATTGTTTGAAACCTCACCATCATTTAATATTGCAGCCATGGTTATTTGTATTATTACCACTTTTTTATATGCTTTTCTTTGGTAGGTAAATTGTAATATTCTTTTTTTCAACTATACATAGTTTTACTGCGTGTTTGTAAAATTTGTTATAAATTTGATATGATTTTAATGTTAAAATCTATTTAACTTATTAATTATCAGGTTTTTGAAAAAATATTTTTTAATTTTTTTTATTTCTTTTAGCGTTAATTCACAATTACTTTCGCCTATACAATCATTTTCACCTGATCAATATAATGCTGCAAATCAAAATTGGGATATAACCCAGTCTGATGAAAATGATATATTTTTTGCTAATAATGATGGTTTATTAAAGTACAATGGTTCCCGTTGGACTACCTATTCTTCACCTAACGGATCTATAGTTCGTTCTATTAAGGCCGTAAAAAATAGAGTTTATGCAGGATTATATGAAGATTTTGGTTATTGGGAAAAAGACATAAGTGGTAATCATATTTATGTTTCTTTAGTCAATGAAAATGAGTTAACTGTTGATAATGATGAGGAGTTTTGGAATATCTTATATTATGATGATTGGTTGATTTTCCAATCCTATAAACGACTTATAATGTACAATGAAGTTAGTCGTGAAATCAAAACCTTTGAACCTTCCAAAAATATATTTAACTCTTTTATAGTAGAAAAAAGAATATATTACACCCTAAGTTCAGGGCTTTATACAATCGAGAATGGAAATGAGAAGCTTATTTCAAATGATACTAGATTAAAAAACAGAAATCAGTATCCACATATTTTAAATATTTTTAAAAAAGACAATAGTATATTAATTGTTACTGATAAATTAGAGTTTTTAGAATTGCTGCCTAATGGAAATTTAATTGATTTATATTCTTTATCTACTAATCCTTTATTTAGTGGGATTTCAGTTTTTAAAACTATTCGTTTAAAAGATGGAGGTTTTGCTATAGGGACTGTTGGGCGAGGTCTAATGTTGATTGATAAAAATGGAAATTTGATAAAAATTATTGATAAATCTCAAGGGATTATTAATAACACTATTTTGTCTTTATATGAGGACTCTAAAAATAATTTATGGTTAGGTTTAGATAATGGAATTTCTTTAATTAATAGTGAATCTGCCTTTAAAATTTATAATGATTCAGATGGTATCTTAGGTACTGTTTATGCCTCAAAGTTTTATAAAGGGATATTGTATGTAGGAACTAATCAAGGCCTTTTTTATAAGAAACCTTTAGACACTAAATTTAAATTAGTTCCCAATACCAGCGGACAAGTTTGGAGTTTAACAATAATAAATGACTCCTTGTTTTGTGGTCATAATAATGGATCTTTTGTTATTGAGCGTGGTTTCGCTTCCAAAATTGAAAACACCACTGGAAGTTGGACCTTTAGAAAAGTTTCTGAATCTTCAGAACTAATTCTGGAAGGAGGTTATTCAGGGATTAATGTATTAACTAAAAAAGATGACAAATGGGTTGTTAGAAATAAAATAAAAGGGTTTGATATATCCTCTAGATTATTTGAAGTCTCTAAAAATGGAAAAATCATTGTAAGCCACGGATATAAGGGGATTTATAAGCTCTCTTTAAGTTCAGATTTTTATAATTTAAAAAATGTAATAATAGATTCGACTGTTACAATTGGTGGAAACGCAAGTTTAGCAAAATTTGGAAATGAGATTTATTATAATTTCAGTGGAGGTTTTTATAAATACGATGAGTTAAAAGATGTTTTTAACAGGGATATTTTTCTTTCAAACCTCTCTGACAAAGAATTAATAAACGGAATTATTATAAATGATAACAATAATAAACTTTGGTTATTCTCGGAAAATTACATGCATTATGTATATAAGGATCTAATGTCCAATGAAAATAAAATAAAATCTATAATATTTCCTGAAAAATTACGTAAAACAGTTTTTGAAAATATCTCTAGAATTAAAAATGAGGAATATATAATAGGAACTAATAATGGTTATATTTTATTTGATTTGGAAAAATATTTTTTAAACTCACCATCAATTCAATTGGAAAGAGTTGAAGTAAGTAATAGAAACGAATTACCTTTCCCGGTTACTATTAATGAAGGCTTACAGTTAGATTATAGAACAAATAATATTAATTTTTATTTTAATAGTTCTAATTTTCAAAAGTTTGAGACCATAGAGTATCAACATCTTTTAGAGGGATATATGGAACAGTGGAGTTCTTTCAATGAAGACTCAAACATTACATTTAGTAATTTAAGATTTGGGGACTATAACTTTAAAGTAAGATCTAAAATTGGAAATACTATTTCAGATGATATTAAGTCTTTTGAGTTTTCTATTGAACGCCCTTGGTATGGCTCAAATTTCATGATAGCTAATTATGCTTTACTCTTAGGAGTACTCTTCTTTATTTTTAATAATTACTATGTAAATTTTTATCGAAAAAAAGAAGAGAAAATGATTAGAATAAACCAAAGTCAGCTTGAATTAAAAGAAATTGAAAAGAAACAGGCCTTAATGTCTATTGAAAATGAAAAGCTATCTCAAGATATTGACGGAAAAAATAGAGAACTAGCTATTTCAACTATGAGTATGATTAAAAAAAATCAGTTTTTAAGTAAGATTAAAAGTGATTTAAAGGAAGCTGAGTCCTCTTCAAAAATTTCCTCAGTTATAAAAGTAATTGACAGACATTTAAACAATCAAGATGATTGGAAATTTTTTGAAGAAGCCTTTAATAACGCTGATAAGGATTTTCTTAAAAAGGTAAAGAATTACCACCCATCTCTTACAAATAACGACTTACGCTTGTGCGCGTACCTAAGGCTAAATCTTTCTTCAAAAGATATTGCACCTTTACTTAATATCTCTTTAAGTAGCGTTGAAATTAAGCGTTATCGACTTAGAAAAAAGATGAATTTATCACGAAATGAGGGACTTACAGAGCATCTTCTAAGCTTATAGTTTTGCTTAGATTATCATATTTTAACTATACATAAACTATACATATGTTATTATTTATATTTTAGATTGATAATTTTAAATCCTTTGTTTTTTCATTTTAATTAAATATGCCTCTATAAATTACACAATTCATATTTTTTTTATATAAAATTAATCAATTCAGTAATTTTGTAAAGGTTATTTATGTTTTCTTAACAGTATATATGTCTTAAGTTTACTTTTTTTATAAATCAACATATAATATGAAAACAAAATTTTTAACAAAGCTGTCAACCTTTATTTTGATGTTCGCATTTGGTTTTTCCATGCACTCTCAAACAATAACAGGTTCAGTTACTGACGAAAATGGTGTTGCCCTCCCTGGTGCAACCGTTTTAGTCGAGGGAACTACTAATGGGGTTTCCACTGATTTTGATGGGAATTATTCTATAAACGCCTCTAGTGATGATACATTAGTATTTAGTTTTATTGGATACGCATCTCAATCTATTTTAGTTGGATCTTCTTCAACTATAAATGTAACTTTAAACGCAGATAATCTTCTTGACGAAGTAGTTGTTACCGGATATGGATCTCAAAAGGCTTCTAATATTTCAGGTTCTGTTTCTATAGTTTCTGGTGAAGATGTCGAAAAATTAAAACCCTTAAGAATTGAAGACGCTCTTCAAGGCCAAACTGGTTTAAACGTTATTTCCAGTCCTAATCCTGGGGGTAAACCCTCAGTTCTTATTAGAGGAATAACCTCATTTTCTGGAACAGATCCACTTGTTGTTATTGATGGTATTAATTCGTCTCTTTATGATATGGATGCTATTAGTCCCTCTGATATTGAAAGTGTTTCCGTTTTAAAGGATGCTTCTACTACAGCTATGTATGGAGTTAGAGGTGGTAGTGGTGTAATAGTTATTACTACAAAATCCGGAAAGAAAAATCAAGAGACAGTATTTTCCTTAGACACATCATTTGGAATGCAAGAAGTTGACCATCATATAGATGTTTTAAATGCTTCACAATACGCTGCAATGCTTAATGAAGGTAGCGTAACTTCGGGTGGGCCACTTATTTTTTCAGATCTTTCTGGACTTGGTGTTGGAACCAATTGGCAAAAAGAACTTTTTAACGCTGCCCCTATTTCAACTACTAATTTTTCAGCGTCTGGAGGTTCTGAAAACTCAACTTATTTCATTTCTGCAGGTTATACTGCCCAAGAGGGTGTTGCCGGTGGAGGTGATAAAGATTTCTTTGATAGATCTACATTTTCTGCAAATTTCACCACAGATATGTCAGATAAATTAAAAGCAATTGTTCACACTAAGTATTCGAATATCCAAGGCAATGGCCATGGTGGAGGTCAAATTTTTAATGCTTTAAATTTTGATCCTACAGTTCCAGTTATGACAGATGGAAAATACAGTACTAGTAGTACAATTACGCAGGAGGTTATAAATCCTATGGCTGGATTGAGTAATTCTTACAGTGATAATAAAACTGATAAATTAATTGGAAAAATTGAATTGCAATACCAATTAATGGATAATTTTAAAATAACCTCTAGAATTGGTTATTCGTCAATTTGGCAACAACAAAAATCTTTTAGTCCACTTCGTTTTTATGGTATTGGTCACAATAGTACAAATGCTAATGCTGATTTATCTCCGAGGACCGTAGATGATCATAGTAGGGTTTCTGAAATGAAACAAAATTGGTTTAACTACACATATGAAATTTTTGGTAATTATGACTTTAATATAAATGAAGAACATAATTTTAATGTCTTTGCTGGATTTACTATTGGTAAGCAAACAAACAACGGACTAAATGGAAGCAACGTAGATGTTCCTAATAATTCATGGACTTATGCAGACCTTAGTTCTGCAACAGGAGGTGTAGAGGATCAAACAACAGGTTCATGGCAAGGAGTTAGTAGAAGTGTTTCGTTAATGGGAAGAGTAGAATATGACTATAAAGAAAAATATTTAGCCTCTTTAACAGTTAGAAGAGACGGTTCTACCTCATTTGGTAAAAATAACAAGTTTGCTATTTTTCCATCTGCCTCATTTGGTTGGGTTGCATCTAATGAAGATTTTTTCAATTCATCTGTAATAAATTTTCTGAAAATAAGAGCTAGCTATGGATCAGTTGGAAACGACAATGCTTCTCCACAGTTTGGAACCATCTCAAATTTTCCAAAATATACTTTTGGTGATGTTATAACTTCGGGATCTACATTATTAGGAATTCCAAATGACGATGTTTCTTGGGAAAATCAAATTCAAACTAATGCTGGGATTGATTTAGTGTTATTTGATTCTAAATTAAGATTTACCGCTGACTACTTTATTAAGACAGTGGATGATTTATTATTTAGCCCAACTTTATCCCTCTACTTAGGGATACCTGCTTATCCAGTTGCTAATATTGGAAAAACAGAAACAAAAGGTTTCGAAATAAGCTTGTCCTACAATAATGATATCTCTGAAAACATCAGCTTTAGCAATACATTTAATTTTACAACTGCTGAGAATTTAGTAAAAGAAATTAACAACGGAGATAAATATATTTGGGGAAGTGGATATGGAATTCCATTCACAAGTTTAACTCAATTTAGACAAGGTGAATCTCCAGGTATTTTTTGGGGATATAAAACTAATGGCTTATTTCAGAATCAGTCTGACATAAGTAATCATGCAACTCAAGACAATGCACAACCTGGTGACATTAGATATGTAGATGTTAATGGAGATAATAAAATTGATTCTGAGGACAGAACCAAAATTGGAGATCCATTTCCTGACTTTACTTTAGGTTGGAATTTTGGGTTGAACATACACGATTTTGACATATCAGTGTTCACTTATGCTTCTGTCGGAAATGATATATTTAGAGGATATGAAAGAGGTTTAAATTATACTAATAAATTTGCTTCTGTTTTAAACAGATGGACAGGTGAGGGAACTAGCACAACAGAACCTCGATACTCTTTTATTGATGCAAATAATAATTCTAGAGCTTCAGACAGATATGTTGAAGATGGTAGTTATGTTAAAATTAAAAACATTCAGTTAGGATACAACGTTCCATTAAGTGAAGCGTCCCCTTTTACGAGTTTAAGAGTATATGCCCTTGCTAAAAATGCATTTACATTTACAGACTACACAGGATATGACCCTGAAATTTCTAACGGAGGTGGGCCAGTACTAGATACAGGAGTTGACAGAGGAACGTACCCCTCTCCTAGAGTTATTTCTCTTGGTTTAAACATTAAATTTTAAAAATATACACAATGAAAAACAAAATTTTTAATAACATATTATTGATCGTTCTTTCCTTAGGATTTATAGGGTGTGAAGATTATGTTGACTACGATGCATCTGAAGCTTACACTATTGTTGCAGATGATTACTTCAAAACCTCTGCAGATTATGAAGCAGCTTTAGTTGGAACCTACGATGTTCTTCAATGGAATATTTATAGCGTTATGATTGGAGATATTGCCTCCAATAATTCATTATGTGGAGGAGAAAGTGCTACAGACGTTATTGGATTACAAAAAATTGATGACATGATTCATGTACCTCAAAATGATCAATTAACTAGTACTTGGAAATGGCTTTATGAAGGTATAAACAGAGCGAATTATTTAGTTGAAAACAAAGATAAATTAGAATTTTCTAGAAAAGCGGAGCTTTATGGAGAAGTAATGTTTTTAAGAGCTTACTATTATTTTGAGCTGGTTAAAATTTTTGGTGATGTACCATTGTTTACTCAATCTAGATTAACCGCTTCAGATTCTAATACTTTGACAAGAGCTGCTAAAGCTACAGTATATGCTCAAATTGAAAAAGATTTGCAAGATGCTATTGCTGCTTTACCTGCTGCAAAAAGTACAAATGGTAGAGCAACTTCTTTTACAGCTCATGCGCTTTTAGGAAAAGTTTATTTATATCAAGACAAATTTGAGGAGGCTGCAACTATATTAGAACCATTAATTGGTTTATACACCTTACCCTCCAGTCTTCAATCTGTATTTTATAATTCAGGCCAAAATGGTCCTGAATCAGTTTTTGAAGTACAACACTCAAAAAATTCTAACTGGTTTGATTGGGGGTTTCCTCAAGGTTCGGAAGGAAGTTTTGCAATTATTCATCACGGTCCAAGAGGATATAATGGATCTGTATATGCTTCAGGTTGGAGTTTCAATGTTCCATCTCAAGACCTTTATGATGCCTATGATGCAGCGGATACAAGAAGAGGGGTAGCGATTTTAGATATTGTCGCCTGGGCTGCTAGTACAGGAGCAGAATATTCTGAGGGATATGAACACACAGGATACTTTAATCATAAATATATTCCTAGAGCTGGTTTAAGTGGTGCTCAACAAGAGTTAAATTATGGAATTAATTATAGAGCAATTAGATATGCTGATGTATTATTAATGGCTGCAGAAGCTAATAGTAGAAAAGCATCTCCTAATGATTCAAAAGCTCAAAATTACCTTAATCAAGTTAGAGCTAGAGCCTTTGGAAATAATTCAAGAGCAAGTTCATCAACAGGAGCAACTTTAACTAAAGAAATTTGGAATGAGAGAAGATTAGAATTAGCCATGGAAGGTCACAGATTTTTTGATCTTGTAAGGACTGGCGAAGCTGCTGCAACTATTCCTGGGTTTATTGCCGGAAAACACGAGGTTTTCCCAATTCCTCAAACAGAAATCGATATTTCTGGATTAACTCAAAATGCAGGATATTAATTTTTAATTAAAAAAACATGAAAACAATAAAACAAATTTTTACATTACTTTTCGTCTTTGCAGCTATAATTAGCTGTAATGAGGACTTCATGGAAGAAACTGATTTTGGAATTGTTGCCCCATCAGAAGTTGGTGCTGCTTTTCAAATCACACAAGATAATACAGGTCTTGTTACAATAACCCCTACGGCTGTAAATGCTATATCTTTTGATATTGATTTTGGAGATGGTAGTGCAGTCGCAACTGGAATAGTTGCTGGTAAAAATGTGAAGCATACTTTCACTGAAGCAACACACACTTTAAAAGTGACTGCTAAGGGTTTAAATAATTTAAAAACAACCGCTGATGTACAATTAGTGGTGTCTTTTAAGGCCCCTGAGAATCTAGTTGTAGCAATTACGAACGATGAATCTGTTTCAAAACAGGTTAATGTGGTAGCTACAGCTGATTATGCTACAACTTTTGATTTTTTTCCTGGCGAAGCTGCTGCAACTATTCCAGTGTCCGCAAATATTGGTGAAACGGCTTCATTCGTTTATAAAGCGGCGGGTACTTATGCAGTAAAGGTAACTGCAAAAGGTGGTGCAATAGCTACAACCGATTATTCGGTTGACTTTGAAGTAACTGCCTTACTTCAGCCTACAACTTCTGCCCCAACTCCTAAAGACAGGCCAAGTTCAAGTGTTGTTTCAATTTTCTCTGATAAATATACAGATGTAGCCAATGTTGATTTGTATCCTAATTGGGGACAATCAACTCAGTATACAGCTTATGATTTGAATGGAGATAAAATGATCCAATATTCTAATCTTAACTACCAGGGTATTCAGTTTGATGAGCAAGATGTTTCAGGAATGGAGTTTTTACATATGGATATGTGGACTGCTGACCTGGACGCAATTGATATTTTTCCAATAAGTAAAGCTTCTGGCGAAAAGTCAGTTAATAAAACTTTAACTAAGGACGCATGGAATAGTTTTGACATTGCAATTTCTGATTTTACTGATCAAGGACTGTCCATGAATGATATTTTTCAATTCAAATTTGTAGGAGCTGGAAATAAATCAGTTTTTATCGATAATATTTATTTCTATAAAAAATCTGAAATTAAACTTCCTATTAAATTTGACAAAGAAGAAAAGTTTAAAGGAGATGGTGGTGCTGGTTATGAATTATCTAAAGACCCCGATAACTCTGCAAATAATACAGGAAAAGTTACCAATTCTGGTTCAGATTGGGAGAATGTTCAAATCAATCTAGATCAGCCTATTAAAGTTGTTAAGGATGGTTTAAACAAATATTCTGTTAAAATTTATTCTCCAGACTCAAATGAGCATAAATTATCCATGAAGTTAGAAGAAAGTGGAGAAAACGAATACATTATTTTAGCTCAAACTTTTTCAACTAAAGGTTGGAATACTTTAAATTTTGATTTCTCAACTGTAACTGAGCAAGATTATCCAAATGGTGGTGCTGCATTTGATGGCACGGCTGATTTCAAAAAATTAGTATTCTTTATTGACGGAGGGTCCTCAACAGCTGGCACTTATCATATTGATGATATTGTTAAAGTTGTTGCTGCTGGTGATCAAGTTATATTTGATGACTTCGAAGGAAATGGAACCATTAGTTGGAGAGCTGATGCTCTTGGTAAATCTATTGTCGCTAATCCATTAAGTTCAGGAAATTCTTCTGCTAATGTACTTAAGTATGATGATACGGGTGGACAATATGCTAACATACAATTTGACGCAGATCAAAAATTTGATTTATCAACTAATAATAAATTCACATTTAAAATCTATATTCCTGCTGATGGAATTACAGGATCTCAACCAAATCAGGTTGAAGTAAAACTTCAGGATGGGTCAAAAGAACGTCCATGGGAAGGTCAGTTTGGGGTGATTACTCCTCTTGAGCTAGACAAATGGCAAACTGTAATGGTAGATTTTTCATCCAAGGCTTCCTCTACAGAGTTCAGTAGAATTGTTTTCCAAGTAAATAGTGAAAATAATAATGATAAGGTAGTAGCCTATATAGATGACTTTGAATATGTAACGCCTGTGACTCACGATGATTTCGAAGGCAATGGAAATATATCAACTTGGTATGGTGATGCTTGTGGTCAGGAAATTATTGATAACCCTGTTTCTGGAACTATAAATAAATCTGCCAAAGTACTTAAGTATAGTGATGATGGAGGTCAGTACGCCAATATTAGATTTGACGCACCTCAAAAACTTGATTTATCAATCTATAATAAAGTTACTGTAAAGGTTTATGTTCCTAGTAGTGGTTTGACAGGAAGTCAAGACAATAAATTATGGATAAAGCTTCAAGATGGATCATCAGGAGAACCCTGGGTTGGTCAAGCTCAAAAAGAGCAAGCGATTACACTTGATAAGTGGCAAACATTAGAATTTGATTTTTCTGATCAAAAATCAGAAACTAAATACAGTAGAATTTTACTTCAATTTAATGGAGAAAATAATACTGATAAGGTTTTAGCTTACGTTGATAACATATTTGTTCACAGATAAAATATATAAAAATGAAAAAAATAAATTTACTATTTAAAACAATATTCGTTCTAACAGTTCTTACACTTATTAGCTGTGAGGAAGAAGAATACACACTTGGGGCTATAACCGCTCCAAGCAATGTAACACTAACAGCGGAAATAGTTGGCGCTACTGCTGATGCCCCTTATGGAGACGGTTCCGGAACTGTGCATTTTACTGTTACAGGTTCTGGTGCAATTACTTATAAAATGTCATATAATGGAGAGGAAAAATTAATTCCTACAGGAAAAAAGACTTACAATTTTTCTAATATTGGAACAAATGATTATACTGTCAGTGCCATTGCAGTTGGACCAGGTGGAACCTCCACAGTTGTAGCTAAAACCGTAACAGTTCTTGCTACTTATAGTCCTCCTGCTGCACTAGTTAAGGCTTTAACAACCGGATCTTGGAGAATTCACAAAGATGTCGGTGGTCACATGGGTGTTGGTGCTAATGATATGACTGAACCTATTTGGTGGTCTGCTGGTGCAAATGAAAAAGCGGCAACAGGGATGTATGATGATCGATATACTTTTTCTGCTGATGGAACCTTTACTTTTGACGCAGGAGCAGATAACAGTATTTTAGTAAAAAGTGTTCCAGCTGATAGAGATTTTGGAGGACTTAGAGATCAGACACCTAGTTCATGTTGTAGTGAGATTGATAATTATCCATTAACTAAAGCAGACATAGATAAAGTTACAGGAAAATGGTACATTTCTGCTCCCGGTGGAGTAGAGACTATTAACTTGTCTGGCTTAGGGTTCATGGGAATGTATGTGGGCTCACACACTTTTACCATTCTAGATCGATCTAAGAGTGATGAATTACATCTTAAAAATTATTTTTCTGATGAAAATAATGCCTGGTGGTGGAAAATAACTAATAAAGAATAGAGTTTGTTTAAATTTTAATATCTAAAAACCTGAAAAAGTGTCTAATTCATCTTTTTCAGGTTTTTTTAACTTATTTGACCTGTAATTTTTTTTAGATCTACTTTTCAAATTTAATTTAGCAATTCTAAATAGAGACCTATATTAATGCACAAATACTGCACATTTAATTTTTTTAAACTAATACTTATAAAGGTGGTTTTTATTCTTCCACTCTTAATATCATGTTCGGGCAGCGCATCAGACGACGGCGAAACAGGGCCAGCTGATCCCGTAGATATTATTCCCTCTAACCATTGATATACGTGGAACCGATAGTAATCACCCAAATGGTGATGGCTTTGGAGTGGTAAAGTTTTCTGCAAATGCAACCAATGCTGTGTCTTATAGTTTTAGATTTGGGACAGGTGATTCCAAAACATCATCTGGAAATGCAGAATATACATACACTGAAGTAGGAACTAAAACTTATGATATTAAGGTTTTAGCATATTCAAGTACTAATAATTATATTACCATAGATAAGAAAATAACTGTTTATGTTAAGCCTGATTCTGAGCAAGGTTTGTTAGAATTACTGGCTGGAAATTCTTCAAAGACTTGGAAGATTAATGCAGCTCAAGATGCACATTTCTCAAATGGCAGCCCAGATAAAACCTATTCTACTTATTGGGAAGCAGCAGCTTTTTCTAAAGTTAATGCTGGGTTTTATGATGATGAATACATATTTAACGTAGATGGTACCTACAAGCACAAGACTAATGAAGATGTTTTCGGTAAAGCAAGTTATTTGACAAACGATTTTGGTTCAACTTCCCAATCACCTAACTCATCTGGAGAAATCGAAAAGTATCCATTAGATGATTACCAAACAACTTTTGTTGCTAAAAAAGACGGAGATGAAAATAAATTAGAAATTAATGGTAAAGGCTTTGTAGGTTTTTATGTTGGTCAGCATATTTATACTATTGAGTGTTATGATTCTGATAATATATATTTAAGAACTCAAGACGAGGGAGAAAATGTAGCGTGGTATGTATGGCTTACAGCAAAAACAGTTTCAGAAACTCACCCAAAAGATCAATTTACCAATCTTGTTTGGTCTGACGAGTTTTCTGATCCAGGAGCTTTAGATTCAAGTAAATGGGTTCATGAAGTTGGTGATTCATGGTACAACAACGAGGTTCAATCTTACACATCCAGATTAGATAATTCTAAAGTAGAGGATGGGAAATTAAAAATTATTGCCAAAAAAGAATCCTACAACGGAAATAATTATACTTCAGCGAGAATTATATCTAATACAAAAATGGATTTCACTTATGGAAGGGTTGATATTAAAGCAAAAATACCCGGAACAAAGGGAACTTGGCCAGCTTTATGGTTGCTTGGTTCTAATTTTAAAACAGTTACATGGCCTAAGTGTGGTGAAATAGATGTTTTAGAAGCAGCACAATCCAATAATTTTAGAGTTCAATCGACTGTACATCATCCAGACAATTATGGAGAGGGAGACAGTCATATTACTAATGAATACACAGATATCACTGAGAAATTTCATATCTATTCATTGGTCTGGACAAAGCAAGCATTGACGTTTTATGTTGACGATAAACCTCATCATATCGTAGGCAATTCGTGTGCTCTTCCATTTAATTGGAACCAGTTTATAATTTTAAATGTAGCTATGGGTGGAACTATGGGTGGAGAAATTTCCCCTGATTTTGTGAGTGACACCATGGAAATTGAATATGTAAGAGTTTATCAATAAAAAATTTACTAATGAAAAAATACTGTATTATATTCTTAATAATATTGACATTAAATGGTTGTCAGACAAACACAAATATCTCAAATAATAGAACTGATATCATAAATAAAAAAGTGGATTCGCTCCTTGGAATTATGACCTTAGATGAGAAAATTGGTCAAATGAATCAATATAATGGTTTTTGGGATGTAACAGGCCCAGCCCCAAAAAATGGAGACGCAAAATTTAAATTCAATAATTTAAAAAAAGGATTAGTTGGGTCAATGCTTAATGTAAGAGGAGTTGAAGAAATTACTGCCCTTCAAAAAATTGCTGTTGAGGAAACAAGATTAGGAATCCCTTTAATAATTGGAAATGATGTCATACATGGATATAAAACTCTAAGCCCGATACCACTTGCTGAGGCCGCTAGTTGGGATTTAAAAGAAATTGAAAATTCTGCAAGAATAGCCGCTTTAGAAGCTTCTGCAGCAGGCACCAATTGGACATTTGCTCCAATGGTAGATATTTCACGAGATGCAAGGTGGGGACGAGTTATGGAAGGTGCTGGAGAGGATCCATTTTTAGGAAGTTTAATAGCTGCAGCAAGAGTTAGAGGGTTTCAAGGGGATGATTTGTCAAAAAATCATACCATTGCAGCTACTGCTAAACATTTTGCTGGGTATGGATTTTCTGAATCAGGAAGAGATTATAATACTGTGGATGTTAGTAAAAATACTTTATATAATGTTATTTTACCTCCGTTTAAGGCTACTCTTGATGCTGGAGTTAGAACTTTTATGAACGGTTTCAATGAATTAGACGGAATTCCTGTAACTGGGAGTTCATTTTTACAAAGAGATCTTTTGAAAGGAGAGTGGGAATTTGATGGGTTTGTCATCTCAGATTGGGGCTCAATAAGAGAAATGATTCCTCATGGTTTTGCAAGAGATGGAAGTCACGCCACTGAGCTAGCTATTAAAGCGGGTTCTGATATGGACATGGAATCACACCTTTATATAAAAAAAATAAAAGAGTTGATTGAAGCTAAAAAATTAGATATAGAATTAGTGGATGATGCGGTTAGTAGAATTTTAAGAGTAAAATTTGAATTAGGATTATTTGACGACCCTTACAGATATCTAGATGCCGAAAGAGAAAAAGAAGTGATTAATCATCCAGATAATCACAAAGCTGTTTTGGAAATGGCTAAAAAATCAATTGTTTTATTGAAAAATGAAAATCAATTACTTCCATTAAATAAATCTGATCAAAGAATTGCATTAATTGGAGCATTAGCAAATGATAACAACAGTCCATTAGGAAACTGGAGAACCAATTCTGATAATAAAACTGCAGTAACAGTTTTAGAGGGGATGAAGGCTTACCCTGACAATAAATTAATTTATAGTAAGGGTGCAGATGTGAATTTAAATGATGATGGAGTTGTAAAATTTCATGAAAAAGTCAAAATAAATGATAGCGATAAATCTGGTTTTAATGCTGCCAAAAATGCTGCCAAAAATGCTGATGTTGTGGTTATGGTTCTAGGTGAAGATGGTTTTCAGTCAGGTGAAGGAAGAAGCAGAACAGATATTGGAATTCCTGGAGTTCAGCAGGAATTACTTGAAGAAGTTTATAAAGTGAATAAGAATATAGTCTTAGTTTTAATGAACGGAAGACCATTAAATATTAATTGGGCTGATAAAAATATTCCATCTATCGTTGAGGCATGGCAACTAGGTACTCAAACTGGTAATGCAGTAGCTCAAGTTCTTTATGGAGATTATAACCCAAGTGGAAAATTACCAATGAGTTTTCCTAGAGGTGTAGGACAAATCCCTATTTATTATAACTATAAAAACACTGGTAGACCCGGGCCTTCTAATACAGTTTTTTGGTCTCAATATAACGACCAATTGAATACTCCATTATATCCTTTCGGATATGGCTTAAGTTACACCTCTTTTGAGTACTCTAATTTAAAAATTGACAATAAAAACCTAACAGTTGGTAATTCGATAAATGTTTCTGTAGATCTTAAAAACACTGGTAATTACACAGGGAAAGAAGTTGTTCAGCTTTATATTAAGGATAGGTTTGCTAGTGTAACTAGACCTGTAAGAGAATTAAAAGGCTTTGAAATGATAAGTTTAAACCCTGGAGAAATTAAAACAGTTAACTTTGAAATATCTGAAACTTTATTACAATTTTATTCAGCTAATGAAATTTGGGAATCTGAATCAGGTTTTTTTGATATTTTTATTGGTACTAATTCAAATGCGGATCTTCAAGAAAGTTTTGAATTAATTAAATAAATTTATTTACTGTGAAAAAAATAATTCTTATAGTATTTACTGTATTACTAACAATTAATTTTAATTGGTCACAAGGGTTAAAAACTAGCGGTAAAAAAATAGTTGATAAACAAGGAAACGAGGTTCTTCTGCGTGGGATGGGTCCAGGTGGATGGTTAGTAATGGAAGGATATATGAACCAATCTGCAGGTATCGCAGGTCCGCAACATGTAATAAAGAACAAACTCATTGAATTAATGGGTAAAGAAAAAACAGAAACTTTTTTTAAAGAGTGGAGAAAAAATCACTTTACTAAAAGAGATGTCGATTCTTTAGCAGCCTGGGGATTTAATAGTATTAGAATTCCTATGCATTACAATCTTATGACTCTTCCAATTGAAGATGAGCCAGTTGATGGACAAAACACTTGGATTGAGGAAGGCTTTACAATTATTGATAATGTTTTAGAGTGGGCAAAACCTCACAACATGTATGTTATATTGGATTTACATGCCGCACCTGGAGGTCAAGGATATAATGCCGATATTTCAGATTATGACAGTAATAAACCTTCACTTTGGGAAAGTGAAGCCAATCAAAAGAAAACGGTTGCTCTTTGGAGAAAAATTGCTGAACGATACAAGGATAATGAATGGATCGGAGGGTATGATTTAATTAATGAAACAAATTGGAATTTACCGGGGGGGACTTTGCTTAGGCAATTATTTGAACAAATTACAGAAGCTATCAGGGAAGTAGATAAAGATCATATAATTTTTATTGAAGGAAATGATTATGCAAATAATTATACAGGTTTGACTCCGCCTTGGGATGATAACATGGCTTATAGTTTTCATAAGTATTGGAGTACTGTAAATGATGATGACTTGGATTGGGTAACTCCGTTAAGAGAAACACATAACGTTCCTCTTTGGATGGGAGAATCAGGAGAAAACTCTAATACTTGGTATACAAATTTTATTTCTCTTTTAGAAAAAAAAGATATTGGTTGGGCTTGGTGGACGATAAAAAAAGTTGGAGATATTGACAGTCCATTTTCTGTTAAGTTAAATTCAGGATATCAAAAAGTTTTAGATTACTGGAAAGGAGAGGGTGACAAGCCATCAGAGGATGAAACATATGCGGCAATGATGCAGCTAGCTAAAGATTTACTTATCGAAAATTGTTTATACCGTAAAGATATCCCTGATGCAATGTTTAGGCAAGTATATTCGGACAAGACAATTCCTTACTCAAATAAACAATCCATGCCTGGGACTATATATCTTTCCGATTATGATTTAGGAAAAAATAATTTTGCTTATTACGATGTTGATGTTTCTGATGATAGAGCTAATGGAAGTGGATTTCAAGCTTGGAACTCAGGATGGCAATATAGAAACGATGGTGTTGATGTTGAAACCAATGATGATTCCATAAATAGTAATGGTCATCACATAGGTTTTGTGCATAAAGGAGAATGGATAAAATATACAATCAATGTTTTAGAATCTGGTGCATACAAAGCTATTGCTCGTTATGCAGCTGAATCTGATGGAGGACAATTTCATCTTTCATTAAATGGAGAGGATATTACAACTACTCAAACTGTTTCGGGGACTGGAAGTTGGTTTGAATTTGCAAATCATTCTGACATATCAAATATTATACTAGATAAGGGCGAGCATTCATTTAAAATTCATTTTGATAGCGAAACTCCTTTTAATATAGGTAGTTTACAATTTATTAAGACAGGAGATGCAAGTTCTGTTGATTTTGTTGCTTTAAACGGAAATACAGAATCTGATGAAAAATCTATATCTATTTCTTTAAATCACTCTGTAGATTCATCGTCGATTGGAGATATAAAAAATGAATTTAAATTGATTGTTAATGGAATAGAAAAGGAAATTAATTCTATTTCCGCCAGTGACACAAAAGAAAGGACTATCATAATTAATTCTAAAACCGCTTTTTTATATTCTGATGAAATAAAACTTACTTATTCAGGAACTTCTATTAAATCAAAATCTGGTCAAGTGTTAAAATCTTTTACTGACCTACCTATAAATAATACACTTCAAAAGAGATTTGTTATTCCTGGAAAAATTGAGGCAGAAGAATCAAAAGTCTCTGTTGGCTTGGGATTTGAAGATACTGAAGATGAAGGGGGAGGTAGAAATATTGGATATACCGACGCAGGAGATTATGCAGATTATTTAGTTTATAATAAAGAATTTACTGCTTATCAAGTTGATTTCAGAATAGCTGCTCAGGATAACGAAGGAAAAATAGGATTATACTTACTAGACGATTCTGGTTCTAGAGAGTTTGAATTGCTTCAAATTGAAACTCCAAAAACTGGAGGGTGGCAAACTTGGACCACAGTTTCTGTAAATTCAAAACCTTTAGTTCAAGGTGTAAGAACAATAAGGATGAGAGTTTTAAAAGGTGGATTCAATCTAAACTGGTTTGAATTTAAAGATATAGATTCTGATGGTGATGGTGTAAAAGATAAGATTGACGAATGTCCAGATACTCCTTCGGGCACACCTGTTAATTTTAAAGGTTGTCCTATTTTCTTTTTGCCAATAGACAACAACAAGGTTGAGGTAACTAGTGCTACTTGTATTGGTACTAGTGACGGTTCGATTGGACTTAGCGTTGAGGATAACTCTTTTGATTACAGTGTTACGGTTACTGGCAAGGACGATCCTATTGCTATTACTGGTGAGAACAAGACAGCTTCTGTGACAGGTCTTGCTAAAGGCACTTATAGTGTTTGCTTTA